>NZ_JAKSYR010000177.1:0-44511 GCF_022829705.1 Methylobacterium sp. E-025 | reverse complement strand
GCCACCTGGAGGTTCTTGACGTTGCCCGCGTTGATCTGGTCGAGCTTCGAATAGCGCGTGTTGGCGTAGTCGACCGTCTGCAGCACCTGCTCGGCCGGGTTCGCCAGATGCTTCATCAGATCGTCGTTCGCGATCGCCGGGGCGGCAACCGCAAGGCTCGCGCCAAGCGCGAGAAGATGAACCGCTCTCATGTGTGTTCCTCCGACAAGTCTTGATGCCTTCCGGACACGACGCAGACCGCGTCGAGAAGACCTGACCTGACTCTTTGCGACAGGGATCGATTTGCTTCGGTAGCGGGCAGGAAATCGACGACTTTGGGTCGCCGAGCCAGAGGCCGCCATCCCTGAGGCGGCCCCCTCGAAACCGAAGCTTGAACGAACTCTAAGAGATTTTTGAGCCTCGTCAACTCGGTTCGGGCGCCTCCGATAGGGTTGTGCGCAAGTCGCCGCACCTTCGCGGGAAGACCAGGGTCGTTGACGCGCCGCAAAAACTTATTGTGCATCGCACAAAAAGAGGTCGTGCCCAGGTGTTGTGCTTCGGCGTGAGCGGCAAACACATGCGCCGTTTGCAGCTTGAGCTTCGGCATTCGCGTTTTTCATGCGCTCGGTGCACGGTGCGCTGCCGCTTCGCGCGGCATGACACGGCATCGCCTTGGCAATGGGCAGATGCGCTGCAAAATGCGGTCGCGACAGCACCGCGGATGCTTCGCGGTCAAGCTTCGGTAATTTCCTGCCGCTTCTGCGCGCTCTGGTCGCATGAAACCGCCGTCGGCGACCCAGAACAGCATTTTCCTGCGCCGAGCGATGTCGAGAATCGCCGTCTCAACGGTGGTCATCCGGGAAGGAGGATTGCCTCGCAGGCCGGCCGCGACGATCTCAGGCGAGGGTCCCGACGGCGCCGGTGCTCTCGAACTCGGCGGCGTCGCCGACGAGGTCGGTGAGCGAGATCGCGAGGGGCCGGCCGGTCTTCAGGCGCAGGGTGGAGTCCGGGATCAGCCAGATCGGGCGCAGGCCGGCATGGCTTCCGTGAAGGCTGCCATGGGCCGTAACGACGGATGCCCGCCGTTCCACGATCACCCGGTAGCGGACCCGGACGGTTCCGCAGCCCTCCGCCGAGACGGTGCCCCGCCCGGTCAGCGTCTGGAGGACTTCGTTGGGTTCGTGCATCGGATGCGACGTGGGGCCCTGGGACGTTTCGGCAATCGCATTGCCATTTAGTCCCGGTCCGTCCCCGTGTCACGGGTTCGCCTGCGATGGTCTCGCGTCGATGACCGGATGCCGGCCGATCGCCGGTTCAGGCCAGCGACCGCACTACGATGCGCCCGCCCTCGGCGGAGAGCGCGAGGCGACCGTGCTTCAGATCGAGCGCCTTGCTGCCGAAGAGCTCGCGGCGCCAGCCCTGGAGAAGCGGCACGTCGGCCGCGTCGTCGTCGGCCACCGCTTCGAGATCGTCCACCGTGGCGATGATCTTCGGCGCGACGCCCTCGGTCTCGCACACCGCCTTCAGAAGCACCTTGAGCAACTCGACCAGCGCCCCGTTGCCGCCGCTGCGGCCGCGACCGCGCTCGGGCAGCGCGATCTCGCCGACGTCGCGGGCGAACCCGCGCTCGACGGCGGCGAGGATGTCGGTACCGGTGCGCGAGCGCTCGAAGCCCGCCGGGATCGAGCGCAAGCGGCCGAGCGCCTCGACGTTGCGCGGCGCCGAGGTCGCGACGTCGATCACCGCCTCGTCCTTCAGGATGCGCCCGCGCGGCACGTTGCGCGTCTGCGCCTCGCGCTCGCGCCAGGCCGCGACCTCCATCAGCACCGCGATCTCGCGCGGCTTGCGCATCCGCCCCGACAGGCGGCGCCAGGCCTGAGCCGGGTCGGCGCGATAGGTGTCGGGCGAGGTCAGCACCGCCATCTCCTCGTCGAGCCACTGCCCGCGGTCGTCGCGCACGAGGTCGGCGACCAGCTTCTCGTACACGGTCACCAGATGGGTGACGTCCGACAGGGCGTAGGAGAGCTGCGCGTCCGAGAGCGGGCGCCGCGACCAGTCGGTGAAGCGCGAGGACTTGTCGATCTTCGCCTTGGCCACGTCGTTGACCAGCTGCTCGTAGGACACGGAGTCGCCGTAGCCGCAGACCATCGCCGCGACCTGGGTGTCGAAGAACGGCTGCGGCAGCAGCCCGCCCATCAGCCAGATGATCTCGAGGTCCTGGCGGGCGGAATGGAACACCTTCACCACGCCCTCGTCCGCCATCAGGTCGACGAAGGGCTGGAGGTCGATGCCGTCCGCCAGCGGATCGACCAGCACGCCGGTCCCGTCCGGCGCCGCCATCTGGATCAGGCAGAGCTTGGGGTAATAGGTCGTCTCGCGCATGAACTCCGTGTCCACGGTGACGAAGCTCTGCGCGGCGAGGCGGTCGCAGGCGTCGCGGAGCGCCTGCGTCGTACTGATCAGATCCATGCCCCCGGCTATATCGGAGGTTTCTTGTAAAGGGGAGCCGGATGCGCCGGCATCCCCATCGATCCTCAGGTTCGACGTCCCCGAGGACCTGCGCCGTCTTCGCTGGGCCCGCGGTTCCGCCGGGCCTCCGCGACGGCGAGGCTCGGCACCCGGCCGCCCGGTCCCGCGGCGCGCCTTGACTTCGCCCCCCTCGCGTGAATGGTGCCGCGCTTCCATTCCAAGGTTTTGCGATGCACCGTTACCGGACCCATACCTGCGGGGCGCTGCGCCCATCCGATGTCGGCGCATCCGTCCGCCTCTCCGGCTGGTGCCACCGCATCCGCGACCATGGCGGCGTGCTCTTCATCGACCTGCGTGACCATTACGGGCTGACGCAGTGCGTGGTCGATTCGGATTCGCCGGCCTTCAAGGCGGCCAACACCGTGCGCTCGGAATGGGTCGTGCGCCTCGACGGGCGCGTCCGCACCCGGCCGGCCGGGACCGAGAACGCCGAGCTGCCGACCGGCGCGGTCGAGGTCTACATCGACGAGCTCGAGGTGCTGGGCGCGGCCGCCGAGCTGCCGCTGCCGGTCTTCGGCGACCTCGAGTACCCCGAGGAGACCCGCCTGCGGTACCGCTTCCTCGACCTGCGCCGCGAGAAGCTGCACGCTAACATCATGAAGCGCGGCGCGATCGTCGACTCGCTGCGTCGGCGTATGCGCGAGGGCGGGTTCTTCGAGTTTCAGACGCCGATCCTCACGGCATCGAGCCCCGAGGGCGCACGCGACTACCTCGTCCCCTCCCGCGTCCATCCCGGGAAATTCTACGCGCTGCCGCAGGCACCGCAGCAGTTCAAGCAGCTGACGATGATCGCCGGCTTCGACCGCTACTTCCAGATCGCGCCCTGCTTCCGCGACGAGGATGCGCGCGCCGACCGCTCGCCGGGCGAGTTCTACCAGCTCGACATCGAGATGAGCTTCGTCACCCAGGAGGACGTGTTCCAGGCGGTCGAGCCGGTTCTGCACGGGGTGTTCAAGGAGTTCGCCGGCGACAAGCGCGTCACCGACGTGTTTCCGCGCATCACCTACGCCGACGCGATGCTGAAGTACGGCGTCGACAAGCCCGACCTGCGCAACCCGCTGCTCATCGCCGACGTCACGGCCGAGTTCGCCGAAGACGCGGTCGAGTTCAAGGCGTTCAAGGGCGTGATCAAGTCCGGCGGCGTGGTCCGCGCGATCCCGGCGACGGGCGCGGCGACGCAGCCGCGCTCGTTCTTCGACAAGCTCAACGACTTCGCCCGCGCCGAGGGCGCGCCCGGGCTCGGCTACGTGGTGTTCGAGGAGGTCGACGGCGCCCTCACGGGCAAGGGCCCGATCGCCAAGTTCATCCCCGCGCCGATCCTGGCGCGGATCGCCGAGAAGACCGGGACGAAGGCGGGCGACGCGGTCTTCTTTTCCGCCGGCACCGAGGCGAAGGCCGCGGCGCTCGCCGGCAAGGCGCGCATCCGCATCGGCGACGACCTCGGCCTGTCCGACAAGGACCAGTTCGCGTTCTGCTGGATCACCGACTTCCCGATGTTCGAGTGGAACGAGGACGAGAAGCACATCGACTTCTCGCACAATCCGTTCTCGATGCCGAACTTCGACCACGACGCCTTCCTGGCCCTCGGCGAGGGCGACGACGCCAAGATCCTCGACATCAAGGCGTTCCAGTACGACATCGTCTGCAACGGCATCGAGCTGTCGTCGGGCGCGATCCGGAACCACAAGCCCGAGATCATGGAGAAGGCGTTCGCGATCGCGGGCTACGGGCGCGACGTGCTTGAAGCCAAGTTCGGCGGCATGCTCAACGCGCTGCGCCTCGGCGCCCCGCCGCACGGCGGCATCGCGCCGGGTGTCGACCGCATCGTGATGCTGCTCTGCGAGGAGCCGAACATCCGCGAGGTGGTGCTGTTCCCGATGAACCAGCGCGCCGAGGACCTGATGATGGGCGCGCCGTCCGAGGCGACCCCGAAGCAGCTTCGCGAGCTGCACATCCGCCTGAACCTGCCTGAGAAGAAGGCGTGACCCCACACGTCCTTCCCTCCCCCCGCAGAGGGGGGAGGGAAAAGCGGTCGCCCCGGGGAGTCGGTTAAGTGCCCAGCCTCGTCGCCGTCGTCGTCGCGCATGACAGCGCCGAAGCTCTGCCGGCCTGCCTGTCGGCGCTCGGGGCCGAGCATGTGCCGGCGATCGTCGTCGACAATGCGAGCCGCGACCGATCGGCGGAGATCGCGGAGGCGGCCGGCGCGCAGGTGGTCCGCAACGCTCGGAACGAGGGCTACGGCCGCGCCAACACCCTCGGCGTCCGCGTTGCCGCGCAGGCCCGCTACGTGCTGATCCTCAACCCCGACGTGATCCTGCGGCCGGGCGCGGCCGACGCCCTGCTCGCCGCCGCCGAGCGCTGGCCGGAGGCCGGATTGTTCGCGCCGCGCATCGTCGAGCCGGACGGCCGGTTCTTCTACCAGCCGCGCTCCCTGCTGGCGCCGTACCTCACCAACCCGCGCGGGCGCCGCGACCTGCCCGCGGGCGATGCCTGCGCGCCGTTCCTGTCCGGCGCGTGCGTGATGATCGAGCGGACGTTCTTCCTGGCGCTCGGCGGCTTCGACGAGCGGATCTTCCTGTTCTACGAGGACGACGACCTCTGTCGCCGCATCGCCGATGCGGGCCGCGCCCTCGTCCACGTGCACGGCGCCGAGGTCCTGCACGGGCGCGGGCGCTCCTCGGCGCCGGAGCGCGGCCGGATGTTCCGCACCCGCTGGCACCAGGCGTGGTCGCGCGCCTACGTCGCCCGCAAGTACGGGCTCGCCGACCCCATCCTGCCGGGGCTCGCGGCCAACGCGCTCAAGGCCTGCCTGTCCCTGCTGGTCCTGCGGCGTGTCGGCGTCGAGCGCTACGGCGGCTCGGCCGCGGGCGCCTGGGCCGCGCTGCGGGGCCGGTCCGCGCTGGCCCGCGAGGGCCTCGAATGACCCGCGCCGCGACGGTGGCGGACGCGCTGGCCCGCCCGCACAACGGCTTCTCCGGCCTTCGCCTGGCGCTCGCGCTGGCGGTGGTGGTCTCGCATGCCTTCAGCGTCACCAACGGCAACGCCCTCGACGAGCCGCTGGCGCGGGCGACCGGCTTCACTCTCGGCGAGCACGCGGTGAACGGCTTCTTCGCGGTGTCGGGCTTCCTCGTGACGATGAGCTTCGACCGGCGCGGCCTCGTCGACTACCTCATCGCCCGGACCCTGCGCATCCTGCCGGGGCTCGTCGCCGCGACGCTGCTGGTCGCCCTCGTCCTCGGCGCCGCGATGAGCACGCTGCCGCTCGGCGAGTATCTGCGCGAATGCGGCGTCTGGCGCTTCGTGCGTGGCACGCTGACCACCTTCAAGAGCAACGCGTCGCTGCCGGGCGTCTTTCCCGACAACCCGTATCGCAGCCCGCTCGGCACGGTCTGGACCCTGAAATACGAGACCCTGTGCTATCTGGGCGTCGTCGCTGCCGGCCTCGTCGGCGCGTTGCGGGCGCGCTGGACGGTGCCGCTGATCGCCGCCGGCTTTGCGATCGCGCTCCTGATCGCGGATGCGAAGCATCCCGACCTGCCGAAGGGCCTCGAGACGGCGTTGCGGCTGCCGCTGATCTTCGCGATCGGCGCGGCGCTCTACGCCGGAAGGGCATCCGTGCGCCTCTCGGCCGTCCCGCTCGCGATCCTGGCGCTGGCCTGCCTCCTGGCGCGCCACACCCCGCTCTACCGCACGCTGCTGTTCACGGCGGAAGGCTACGGCGCAATCTGGCTCGGGCTGTCGCCCTGGCTGGCGCGCAAGGCCTTCGACCCGGCCGCGGACCTCTCCTACGGGATCTATCTCTACGGCTGGCCGGTGCAGCAGAGCCTGCATGCTTCGTGGCCCGGTGCTTCCCCGGCGCTGCTGCTGATCCCGGCGCTCGCGCTCACGATCCCGGTGGCCGCGGCCTCGTGGTACGCCATCGAGCGGCCGGCGCTGCGGCTGAAGACGCGGACCCTGGGACGCCGCGCCCTCGGCACCATCGAGCCGGCCGGTCCGTGACCGGCTCGGGCGCACGCGCCCTGCCCCCGGCCGCGGCGCTCGCGCACGCGGCACGGCTTCTCGCCGAGCACGGTTTCCGGGTGACCGCGCGCAACGAGCGCGGTGACAGCCTGTACCTCCAACGCGCGGGATGCGGCTTCGCCCTACGGCTCTCGAACCACGCCCGGACGGCCAAGCAGCGGCAACGCCGCACCGACGTGCTGGCGAGCCTCGTGGTCCGGGATGCGCGCAGCCCGGAGCAGGTCGCGGCCCTGGTCGCGGGTACCCTGCGCGATTTCGACCTGGCTCGCGGCCGGCGCGAGGCTCAGGCCTCGGGTGCGGCGTCGCGGAAGTAGGGCTCGACCGTGCCCTTGAGCTTCACCGTCATCGGGTTGCCGGCGCGGTCCAGGGTCTTGCCGGCGCTGAGGCGGACCCAGCCCTCGCTGACGCAATATTCCTCGACGTTGGTCTTCTCGACCCCCTTGAAGCGGATGCCGATGCCGCGTTCCAGAATGGTTTCGTCGTAGAACGGGCTGTTCGGGTTCACGGCGAGGCGGTCGGGGGGCGTCTGGGACATCGGTCGGACCTTCGGGCGGGCGCTCAAGTGCGATCGGCCCGCGGGTAAGGGATTCAGGCAGGCGGTGCAACGGCGCGGGCGGCGGCGATCAGCTCGGGGATGCGCCCGCTCTGCAGCAGCGGCACCAGCGTCGACACCGCCGCATGCGGCAGGTCCCACCAGGCGCAGGCGACGAGGTCCGCCACCGTCGCCGCGTCGAAGCGGGTACGCACGACCCGGGCCGGGTTGCCGGCGACGATTGCGTAGGGCGGCACGTCGCGCGTGACCACGGCGTGCGCCGCCACCACCGCGCCGTGCCCGACCGTGACCCCGGACAGGATCAGGCAGCCCGAGCCGAGCCAGACGTCGTGCCCGATCGACACGTCCCCGCGCGAGGCGTGGTACCCGGCCGGCGCGTCCGCCTCCGGCCACAGCCCGCGCATCGCGGCGAAGGGATAGGTCGAGGCCCAGTCGAGGCGATGGTCGCCGCCGAGCAGGATCTCGACCTTGTCGGCGATGGAACAATAGCGGCCGATCGTCAGCCTCCGCCCGGATTCGGCGAATCGCACCTTCGGGCGGCCGTACGAATAGGCACCGATGGAGAATCCGTGGGCGCGCACCAGCTTTTCCAGGTGGATCCGCGTCTCGTTGTTCGGGTTGCGCCCGCTGCGCAGCCGGTGCAACAGGGCCTTCATGCGAGGGCGTTCGGCGCCACACGACGTACGCGCCTGATCGAGGGAGAATGGGCCATGGGCGACAACATGTCCGAGGATCTCAAGTCAGGGGCTCTCGTCTATCACCGCCTCCCGCGCCCCGGAAAGCTCGAGATCCAGGCGACCAAGCCGCTCGGCAACCAGCGCGACCTGGCGCTGGCCTACTCGCCCGGCGTCGCCGCCGCCTGCGAGGCGATCGCGGCCGACCCGCAGGAGGCCGCGACCCTCACCATCCGCCAGAACCTCGTCGCCGTGCTCACCAACGGTACCGCCGTGCTCGGCCTCGGCAACATCGGCCCGCTCGCCTCGAAGCCGGTGATGGAGGGCAAGGCGGTCCTGTTCAAGAAGTTCGCCGGCATCGACGTGTTCGACATCGAGGTCGACCAGCTCGACGTCGCCAAGCTCGTCGACGTGGTGTGCTCGCTGGAGCCGACCTTCGGCGGCATCAACCTGGAGGACATCAAGGCGCCGGAATGCTTCGAGGTCGAGGAGCAGTGCCGCGCCCGGATGAACATCCCGGTCTTCCACGACGACCAGCACGGCACCGCGATCATCGTGGCGGCGGCCGTGCTCAACGCGCTCGAGCTCGCCGGCAAGCAGCTGTCGGACGTCCGCATCGTCACCTCGGGCGCCGGGGCGGCGGCCCTGGCCTGCCTCAACCTGCTGGTCTCGCTCGGCGCGACCCGCGAGAACATCACGGTCACCGACATCAAGGGCGTGGTCTACAAGGGCCGCACCGAGCTGATGGACCGGTGGAAGGACGTCTACGCCCAGGAGACCGAGGCGCGGACGCTGGCCGAGGTCATCCCCGGCGCCGACGTGTTCATCGGCCTCTCGG
This sequence comes from Methylobacterium sp. E-025, assembly GCF_022829705.1. NCBI lineage: Bacteria > Pseudomonadati > Pseudomonadota > Alphaproteobacteria > Hyphomicrobiales > Methylobacteriaceae > Methylobacterium > Methylobacterium sp. E-025. Next base: position 35,918 of record NZ_JAKSYR010000177.1, on the reverse strand, counting down.
CCGGCGGCGTGCTCAAGCCCGAATACCTCGAGAAGATGGCCGAGAAGCCGCTGATCATGGCGCTGGCCAACCCCTATCCCGAGATCATGCCCGACCTGGCGCAGGAGAAGCGCCCCGACGCGATGATCTGCACCGGGCGCTCGGACTTCCCGAACCAGGTCAACAACGTCCTGTGTTTCCCCTACATCTTCCGCGGCGCGCTCGACGTCGGCGCGCGCAGCATCAACGAGGAGATGAAGAAGGCGGCGGTGAAGGCCATCGCCGCGCTCGCCCGCGAGACCCCCTCCGACGTGGTGGCCCGCGCCTATGGCGGCGAGGCCCGACCGTTCGGGCCGCGCTCGCTGATCCCGAGCCCGTTCGACCCGCGGCTGATCCTGCGCATCGCGCCGGCCGTCGCCCAGGCAGCGATGGATTCCGGCGTCGCCGGCCGCCCGGTCGAGAACATCGCGGCCTACGCCGAATCCCTCGATCGGTTCGTCCACCGCTCCGGCTTCATCATGAAGCCGCTGTTCTCCAAGGCGAAGGAGAATCCCAAGCGCGTGATCTACGCCGAGGGCGAGGACGAGCGCGTGCTGCGCGCGGTCCAGGCCATCGTCGAGGACGGCGTCGCCAAGCCGATCCTCGTCGGCCGCCCGCGGGTGGTCGAGACCCGGCTCAAGCGCTTCGGCCTTTCGATCCAGGAGGGCCGGGACTTCGAGCTGATCGATCCCGAGGACGATCCGCGCTACCGCTCCTACGTCCAGACCTACCTCGACATCGCCGGGCGCCGCGGCATCACGCCGGATGCGGCCCGCACGCTGGTGCGCACCAACACCACGATCATCGGCGCCATCGCCGTGCGCCGCGGCGAGGCCGATGCGCTGATCTGCGGGCTCGAAGGCCGGTTCGAGACGCGCCTGCGCATCATCCGCGACATCATCGGGCTGTCGCCCGGCGTGACGCAATGCGCCGCGATGAGCCTGATCGTCACGAAGAAGGGCGCCTACTTCCTCGCCGACACGCATGTGCGCCAGGATCCGAGCGCGGAGGAGATCGCCGAGCTCGCCGTCGCCTGCGCCGGGCACGTCACGCGCTTCGGCATCACCCCGAAGATCGCGCTGCTCAGCCATTCCGACTTCGGCCAGTCCGACACGCCCTCGGCGATGAAGATGCGGGCGGCTCTGGGCCTCATCAACGACCGTGCGCCCGAGCTTCAGGTCGACGGCGAGATGCAGGCCGATTCCGCGCTCTCCGAGATCGTCCGCGACCGGGTGCTGCCGGGCTCGCGCCTGAAGGGCGCGGCCAACGTGCTGATCTTCCCGAACCTGGACGCGGCCAACATCGCCTACCAGTTCGCCAAGGTGCTCGCCGACGCCCTCCCGGTCGGCCCGCTGCTGATCGGCCCGGCCAAGCCCGCCCACATCCTGACGCCGTCGGTCACGGCGCGCGGCATCGTCAACGTGACGACCGCGGCGGTGGTCGAGGCCCAGGCGGGCGGCGGCCAGATGCTCGACTCGGCCGAGCCCGGCGCGGGCATGCTGTCGGAGTAGCGGCCCCGGACTCTGGCCGTGTCCTTGCATTTCCCGATCCGAGTGGGATGCCGGGGGTCGAGACGATGTGCCAGGGCGACGATCCGAACTGCGCGGCGTTCGCGGAGCACCGCCGCCGCTTCCTCGGCGATCTCGCGCCCGAGCGACGCGCCTTCCTGAAGAGTGGCTTCGTCGCCACAGGCGGCGCTGCCGCGCTCGCGGCCGGCGGCTTGTCCCTGGTCACGCCCGCCCTCGCCCAGACCAGCGCGGCGCGCGGACCGCGGCAGGCGACGCACCAGATGCTGCCAGCCAACGCCGACACGGTGCACTGGGGCTACTTCAGCAAGAACCTGAAGCCGCAGGTCGAGATCGCGTCGGGCGACTTCGTCACGATCGAGACCCTCACGCACCAGGCCAGCGACGATGCCGAGCGGATGATCCAGGGCGATCCGGGTGCCGAGAGCGTCTATCTGTGGACCAAGGACAAGAAGGGCGTCGCGCGGCGCGGGGCGGGCCCGGAGGATGCCAAGCTCGGGCCGGGCGGCGGTCTCGGCGTCCACATCTGCACCGGCCCGGTGGCGATCCGCGGAGCCGAGCCGGGCGACGTGCTGGAGGTCCGCATCCTCGACGTCGCGCCGCGGCCCTGTGCCAACCCGAAGTTCAAGGGCCTGGCGTTCGGAAGCAACGCCGCCGCCTGGTGGGGCTACCACTACAAGGACCTCATCACCGGCGACCGGCCGCGCGAGGTGGTGACGATCTACGAGGTCGACGCCACCGGCACGCGCGACTGGGCGAAGGCGGTCTACAGCTTCCGCTGGCCCGGCGTGACCGACCCGAACGGGATCGCGCACCCGACGATCGACTATCCGGGGCTGCTGGTCGATCACACCAAGACCGAGCGCAACTTCGACGTCCTGAAGGGCATCCGCGTGCCGATCCGCCCCCATTTCGGCACGATGGGCTTGGCGCCGGCCGAAGCCGACATGGTGAACTCGATCCCGCCGAGCTACACCGGCGGCAACATCGACAACTGGCGCATCGGCAAGGGGGCGACGATGTACTATCCGGTCGCCGTGCCGGGTGCGCTGTTCTCGGTCGGCGATCCGCATGCCAGCCAGGGCGATTCGGAACTCTGCGGCACCGCGATCGAGTGCTCGCTCACCGGCACGTTCCAGTTCGTGCTGCACAAGAAGCAGGACCTGCCCGGCACCGCGCTCGAGAGCCTCGACTTCCCGATGATCGAGACGCGCGACGAGTGGGTCCTCTCGGGCTTCAGCTATCCGAACTACCTCAAGGACCTCGGGCCGGCCGCGCAGGACGCGATCTTCCAGAAGTCCTCGATCGACCTCGCGATGCGCGACGCCTTCCGCAAGATGCGGCAGTTCCTGATGCACGCGAAGGGACTGACCGAGGACGAGGCGATCTCGCTGATGTCGATCGCGGTCGATTTCGGCATCACGCAGGTGGTCGACGGCAACTGGGGCGTCCACGCCATCGTGAAGAAGGCGATCTTCGCCGAGCGAGCGGCTTGAGCCCCGACCGGAGCGCCACGCTCCGGTCCCGTACCCGGATTGTCACCCGACGCGGACGCGCCCTTCCAGGCCGACGATGCGGGCGAGGCCGCGGACGCGGTTGAGCAGGCGGTCGCCGTTCAGCGCGTCCCATTCGGGCGGCAGGCTCAGGACGACGCGGCCGTCCTCGATGGTGAGCGGCATGCGGCGGAGCGCGCCTTCCATGCCGGCGGTCATCGGGAAGGTGACGCGCAGCAGCGCGCCGATGAGGCGGGCGCGCTCGAACAGGCGCGGGCCCGCGAGCGCCCGCAGCATCGGGTTCGCCTTCTCCGGGGCGACGCCCTCGTGGCGGAAGTAGATCGCCAGGGCGAGGAAGCCGCGGCCAGGATGGTCGATGCCGACGAAGGCCGCGTTCTGGATAATCGCGATGCTCTGCTCGCCGCGGTAGTCGGGATGCGCCCGCCAGCCGATGTCGGACAGGAGGCAGGCGGCGTGGCGAAGCCGGCGCTCGTCGGCGGTCTCCGGCCCGTCCAGCGCCGCCACGAACCGGTCGGTCCAGGCGATCAGCTCGTCGGCGTGGCGCGGCGAGCGCGCGCGCAGCTGGTTCAGCTCGGCGCAGGAGGCGAGCAGCGGGTCGAGCGCCCGGGTCTCGCGGTCGACCTGCTCGTAGAGCAGGCCCTCGCGCACGCCGGAGGCCGAGATCGCGACCTCCCGTGGGCGGCCGACGCGGATGATCTCCTCCAGCACCACCGCGCCGTAGGCCAGGAGCGGTCGACGCGCCTCGGAGATCGCCTCGACGTCCTGCAGCGTCGCGGCGTCGGATTGCTCGACGACCTGGAGGAAGCTCAGCTCGTCCGTCGGCTCGACGCTGTAGCCGTGCATCACGTGGACGGGATATTGCCGCGCGGCCTGGTGCAGGCGGGCGAGCGCCCGCCAGGTGCCGCCGACCGCGTAGAAGGTGCGGCCGCGCAGGGTCTCGAGCTGCGGCGCGGCCTTCTTCATGTGCTCGCGCACGATCTTGCCGGCCTTCTTCAGCGAGCCGCCGGAGAGGTCCTGCAGCGCGAGGCCGCCGAGCGGCATCGTCACGCCCTGCCCGACCACGGCGCCGCGCACGTCGACGAGCTCCAGCGAGCCGCCGCCGAGGTCGCCGACCACGCCGTCCGGCGCATGGAAGCCCGAGACCACGCCGAGCGCCGACAGCTCGGCCTCGCGCCGCCCCGACAGCAGCTCGATGCGCGTGCCGCAGGCCGCCTCGGCGGCCTCGAGGAAGGCGGGCCCGTTGGAGGCGTCGCGGGCGGCGGCGGTGGCGAGGACGAACAGCCGCGAAACCCGCATGGTCTCGCACAGCACCCGGAAGCGGGCGAGCGCGGCGAGCGCCCGCCGCACCGCCTCGTCGTTGAGGCGGCCGGTGGTGAGGACGTTGCGGCCGAGCCCGCACAGGACCTTCTCGTTGTAGAGCGGCGTCGGGGCCCGGCTCAGGCCGTCATAGGCGACGAGGCGGACCGAGTTCGAACCGATGTCGATGATCGCGACGGGCGCGTTGACCAAGGCCGGCTCCCGGTCGGCGGAATGAGCGAGCGTGAGGTTGGCGCGATGGGGACCCAAGCAACGACCTCGCTGTATGATACCGATCTGCTCGTCGAACGCACGTCTGGATGACCCGGCGGCGCGATCCGCACCGCCCGATCCGTGTATCCGGCCGGGGGCCGGACGATCAGCCCCGCTGCGCGCGACGGCTGAGAGCCCGCGGGCTCGACTTCTTCGACGACTTGCCGCGGCCGGACAGGCTCGGGTTCGTCATGAAGTACTTGTGCGCGTTGAACGGTTCCTCGCCCTCGGCGGGGTGGATGCGCTCGGCGCCGCCCGATGCCAGTACACGCCAGCTCTGGCGGTTGTCGAGAAGGTTGGCCAGCATGATCTGGTCGAGAACCTGTTGATGGACCGTCGGGTTGCTGATCGGCAGCAGCGACTCGACGCGGCGGTCCAGGTTGCGGCTCATCAGGTCGGCCGAGGAGATGTAGACCGTCGCCTTCGGGTGCGGCAGCCCGACGCCGTTGCCGAAGGCGTAGATGCGCCCGTGCTCGAGGAAGCGCCCGACGATCGACTTCACGCGGATCGTCTCGGACAGGCCCGGCACGCCCGGCCGCAGGCAGCAGATGCCGCGGACCACGCAGTCGATCTGCACGCCCTCCTGCGAGGCATCGTAGAGCGCGTCGATGATCTGCGCGTCGACCAGCGAGTTGCACTTGATCCAGATCGCGGCCGGCCGGCCCGCCCTGGCGTGGGCCGCCTCCGCCTCGATGTCGGCCAGCAGCCGCGCCTTGGCGGTCAGCGGCGAGACCGACATCCGCTCCAGCTGCGCCGGCTCGGCGTAGCCGGTGATGAAGTTGAAGATCCGCGAGACGTCGCGCGCCACCGCCGGGTCGGCGGTGAAGAACGAAAGGTCGGTGTAGATGCGGGCGGTGATCGGGTGATAGTTGCCGGTGCCGACGTGGCAGTAGGTCACAAGCTTGTCGCCCTCGCGCCGCACCACCATCGACAGCTTGGCGTGGGTCTTCAGCTCGACGAAGCCGAACACCACCTGCGCGCCGGCCTTCTCGAGGTTGCGCGCCCAGCGGATGTTGGCCTCCTCGTCGAAGCGCGCCTTCAGCTCGACCAGCGCGGTGACCGACTTGCCGAGCTCGGCGGCCTCGGCGAGCGCCGCGACGATCGGCGAGTTCGACGAGGTGCGGTAGAGCGTCTGCTTGATCGCGACGACGTTCGGGTCGCGCGCGGCCTGGGCCAGGAACTGCACCACCGAATCGAACGATTCGTAGGGGTGGTGGACGCAGAAATCCTTCTGGCGGATCGCCGCGAACACGTCGCCGCCGCTCTCGCGGATGCGCTCGGGGAAGCGCGGATTGTACGGCTTGAACTTGAGGTCGGGCCGGTCGATCCCGACGATCTGCGACAGCTCGTTGAGCGCCAGCATGCCCTCGACGATGAACACCGCGTCCGCGCCGATCTCGAGCTCGTCGCAGACGAAGCTGCGCAGGTCCTCCGGCATGCCGGACTCGACCTCGAGGCGGATGACGATGCCGCGGCGGCGCTGCTTCAGCGCGGTCTCGAAATGCAGGACGAGGTCCTCGGCCTCCTCCTCGATCTCGAGGTCCGAGTCCCGGATCACCCGGAAGGCGCCCTGCCCCTTCACCAGGTAGCCCGGGAACAGGCGCCCGGTGAACAGCACGATCACCTGCTCGATGGCGATGAAGCGCGCGACCGTGTCGTCCTCGATCGCCGGAAGCCGCACGAAGCGGTCGAGCACGCCCGGCATGCGGATCAACGCGCGCAGCACGCGGCCGTCGCGCGGACGCATCAGCATCAGCGCGATGGTGGTGCCGAGGTTCGGGATGAACGGGAACGGGTGGGCCGGGTCGATCGCCAGCGGCGTCAGCACCGGGAAGACGTGGTTGAGGAAGTACTCCTCCAGCCACGCGGCGTGCTCCGGGCGCAGGGCGTCGGGCTCGACCAGGGCGACGACGCCGTCGAGCTCCTCGCGCAGCTCGCGCCAGCGCGCCTGCTGGTCCTCCGCGAGCTTCGACACGCCGGTGCCGATGCGCGCGAGCTGCTCGGACGGCGACAGCCCGTCCTGCGACGGCAGCGTCAGCCCGGCGCGGACCTGATCGTGCAGGCCGGCGACGCGGACCATGAAGAACTCGTCGAGGTTGTTGGCCGAGATCGAGAGGAAGCGCAGCTTCTCCAGCAGCGGATGCGACGGGTTCGCGGCCTCTTCGAGGACGCGCCGGTTGAACTGCAGCCACGACAGCTCGCGGTTGACGAAGCGCTCCGGCGAAAGCCGCAGGGCGCGGCCGGCCTCGAGGATCGTCTCGCGCGCGGCCTTGTCGTCGTCGGCCGCCGGCGGCTCGGGGATCTCGGCGGTGGTCGGCCACTCGTCGCCGGCTGCCTCGGATGCTGAGGGACGGCGCGAGGTCCGTGCGGATGCCGGCGCCCGGCGCGGCGCGCGCTTCGGCGCCGCGTCGTCTCCGGCTTCGGTGACGTCGTCCGCACGATCGAGGGCGTCCACGTTCGATTCGATGTCCGACAACCCTGCCACTCCTCACCTGCCGCCTGTCGCGGCGTCCCTAACATGGGTGCTCTGCCGGAATGCGACACTGCCGTGACGGTCGGCGACGGGCGAGCCCGTTCCTCGGCGATGGCCGGCGGCGTCCGACCGATCGCGATCAGTCGTCCTCGTCGTCGCCGCCATCCGCGATCCCGAGGCGTTCGAGGACCGCGAGCGCCAGCGGCCGCGTGATGCGGCGGCCGCGGCCGAGGGCGTCGCGGTCGAGCTCGGTCACCACCTCGCGGGCGCGCCCGAGGGAGCGGTCGATGCGCAGGGCGACGGCGTCGATCACCCGGAGATCGACCACGAGCTGCCGATCGACGAACAGCTTGACGATGACCGCGCGCAGCAGCGCGTCGTCGGGCTCGCGGATCGCGACGCCCGGCGCCAGCCTCAGGCGCGAGCGCAGGTCGGCCACCGTCAGGCCGATCTGGTCGATCGCCGCGCCGCTGGTCAGCAGCACCGGGCATTTTCGCTCGCGGGCGAGGTTGAGCAGGTGGAACAGGGCGGCCTCGTCGCGGCCCGGGCGGTCGATGTCCTCGATCACCAGGGCGCCGTTCGAGATGCAGTGGGTCACGGTCTCCGCCGTGACCTCGGCCGCCGGCACGGTCCAGGCATGGGCCCGCGTCGCCCAGATCGAGGCGAGATGGCTCTTGCCGCTGCCCGGCGGGCCGGTGAGCACGAGCACGGTGTCCGGCCAATCGGGCCAGGCCTCGATCGACGCGTAGGCGGCCTCGTTGGCCGTGCCGACCAGGAAATCCTCGCGGCCGTAGCGCGGATCGAGCGGCAGGTCGAAGGCCAGTTGCTTCGGGGGGGCGTTCTCGCGCATGCGGCGCCCAGGGTGACCGTGCCGGCCCGACAGTCAAGCGCCAAGGCTCAAGGCCGCGGCACCTCGATCAGCACCGGCTGCTCGGCGTGGTAGAGCCGGCTCTGCAGGTAGCGCGACAGGGCGAAGCGCACGACGACGCCGATCGAGGCCGCAACCGGCACTGCGAGCAGCAGCCCGAGGAAGCCGAACAGCGAGCCGAAGGCGAGCAGCGCGAACATCAGCCAGACCGGATGCAGGCCGACGGATTCGCCGACGAGTTTGGGCGCGATTACGTTGCCCTCAAGGAACTGCCCGACGAGGAACACGCCCACCGTCAGCCCGAGATGCAGCCAGTCCGAGCCCGGCCAGAACTGCACCAGCGCGACGCCGACCGAGAGCAGGAAGCCGGTGAGTGTGCCGACATACGGGATGAAGGTGAGGAAGCCGGCGATCAGCCCGATCAGCACGCCGAAGTTCAGACCGACGAGCCAGAGGCCGACCGCGTAGAAGGTGCCGAGGATCAGGCAGACCAGCGTCTGGCCGCGGACGAAGCCGATGATCGCGCGATCGATCTGCGCGGCGAGCCGGCGCACCGTCGTGCGGTGGCGCGGCGGCACCCAGGTGTCGAGCGTCGCGATCATCCGGTCCCAGTCGACGAGGATGTAGAACGCGACCACCGGCGTCACCACCAGCAGCGAGATCACCGAGATCACGGCCTGCGAGCCGGACCAGATCGACTTGAGGAAGGCGAGCAGCCACGCGCCGCCCTGCGTCGCGAGGGTCCCGACGGAGGATTGCAGCTCGTTGACCACGTCGGCGCCGCCGAGCCGCTGCAGCACCGGGCCGGCCCGCTCGGCGATGATGCCCTGCAGCCGCCCGATCATGCCGGGCAGGCTGTTGATCAGCGCCGCCACCTGATTGGCGGCGAGCGGCACCAGGATCAGCAGCGACACGATCAGGCCGGCGACGAACATCGCCAGGATCAGCAGGCTCGCCGTCAGCCGACCGAGGCCGAGGCGCTCGAGCCGGTCGGCCAGCGGATCGAGCAGGTAGGCGAGCGCGATGCCGGCCACGAAGGGCAGCATCACCTCCCGCAGCAGGTAGACCACGATGCCGAGGGCGACGAGCGCCGCCAGACCGATCACAGCCCTGCCGCGCATCGACGCCCTCCCCTGCGAACTCGCGTGGGGACAGTGGGAAGGCGGTTCCGAACGGTCAAGGCGGCCGCCGGTGCCCGCCGTGCCACGGAGCGGCCGCAGCGCGTCATTTTCTTGTAGCCCGACGGGTTCGGTCGGCGCGAATCTCGGCTAAAGCAGCCCCGGACCACAGGAACGGAACGCCGATGACGGCCGAGATCACGAACGGGCTGACCTACGCGCATGCGGGCGTCGACATCGATGCCGGCAACGCGATGGTCGAGACCATCAAGCCGCTGGTGCGCGCCACGCGCCGGCCCGGGGCCGACGCGGAGATCGGCGGGTTCGGCGGCCTGTTCGACCTCAAGGCCGCGGGCTTCAAGGACGCGATCCTGGTGGCCGCCAACGACGGCGTCGGCACCAAGGTGAAGATCGCGATCGAGACCGGTCGGCACGACACGATCGGCATCGACCTCGTGGCGATGTGCGTTAACGACATCATCGTCCAGGGCGCCGAGCCGCTGTTCTTCCTCGACTACTACGCCACCGGCAAGCTCGTGCCGGGCGTCGGCGCCGACATCGTCCGCGGCATCGCCGAGGGCTGCCGCCAGGCCGGCTGCGCCCTGATCGGCGGCGAGACCGCCGAGATGCCGGGCCTCTACGACGGCGCAGACTACGACCTCGCCGGGTTCTCGGTCGGCGCGGCCGAGCGCGGCACCCTGCTGCCGAAGCCCGGCATCCGCGCCGGCGACGCGGTGCTCGGCCTGCCCTCTTCTGGCGTGCACTCGAACGGCTTCTCGCTGGTCCGCCGCATCGTCGCGCGCACCGGCCTGGCCTGGGACGCGGCCGCGCCGTTCGCCACCGGAAGGACGCTGGGCGAGGCGTTGCTGGAGCCGACGCGGATCTACGTGAAGCCGCTGCTCGCGGTGCTGAAGGCGACCGACGGGATCAAGGCGCTCGCCCACATCACCGGCGGCGGCTTCCCGGACAACCTGCCCCGCGTCCTGCCCGACGACGTCGGCATCACGATCGACCTCGACGCGGTCCGCCCGCCGCCGGTCTTCGGCTGGCTCGCGCGGGAGGGGGGCGTCGCCGAAGCCGAGATGCTGCGCACCTTCAACTGCGGCATCGGCATGGTGCTGGTGGTCGCCGAGGACCGCGCCGGGGCGGTGATTCGGGCCCTCGCCGAGGCCGGCGAGGCACCGGTGCGGCTCGGGGCGATCACCGCCCGCGGCCCGGAGCCCGTCGCGTTCACCGGCCGCCTCGCGCTCTGATGTCGGCGGGGCCCAGAACGCGCGTCGCGATCCTGATCTCGGGCCGCGGCTCGAACATGGTCTCGCTGATCGAGGCGGCGAAGGCGCCGGATTACCCGGCCGAGATCGTGCTGGTGCTCTCGAACCGGCCGGAGGCCGGCGGCCTCGCCCATGCGCGTTCCGTCGGCATCCCGGCGCACGCGATCGACCACACCACGTTCTCCGACCGCGCGACCTTCGACGCCGCGCTCGACGCCGAGCTGCGCGCGGCCGGCGTCGAGCTGGTGTGCCTCGCCGGCTTCATGCGGATCTTCTCGGCGGGCTTCGCCGAGGCCTGGGCCGGGCGGATGATCAACATCCACCCGTCCCTGCTGCCGCTGTTCAAGGGCACGCACACCCACGCGCAGGCGCTCGCCGCCGGCGTCCGCCTCCACGGCTGCACGGTGCATTACGTGGTGCCGGAACTCGATGCCGGCCCGATCGTGGCGCAGGCGGCGGTCCCGGTGCGTTCGGGCGACGATCCCGACAGCCTCGCCGCGCGGGTGATCGTGCAGGAGCACAGGCTCTACCCGGCAGCGCTCGCGCTGGTGGCGGGGGGGCGTGCCCGGTTGGAGGGCGAGCGCGTCGTGATCGACGACGATCGCGGCGCGGCCGACGCGGCCCTGCTGAGCCTGTAGCGTTCCGCGCCTTCCCTCCCCGCAGAGGGGAGAGGGAAGGCCTCGTACTTGTTTCTAGACCGGCCGCTGCAGCTTGCACGAATCCAGTGCGTTCAGCGCCTTGGCGCGGGCGGAATCGTTGAAGTAGCCGGTGGCGCGGTAGGCCTCGATCTCGGACTCGTCGAGCGAGCGCATGGTCTGCTTCGCGTAGCAGCCGCAGGGGCGCTCCAGCGAGGCTTCCGGCGCGTTGGTGATGCGGGCCTGGACCACGGCGCAGGCGTGGCGCACGCGGCCTTCGAGGTTGGCCTTCGGCACCGTGCGCAGCGCCGGGTCGGGCTGGTACTGATCGAACGGCGCGGAGGACCCGCTGGCGAGGGCGGCGGTCGCGGCGAGCGAGAGCAGGCCGGCGGCGATCAGGGACAGGCGGCGGGTCGTCATGGCAGGTCCATTGGCGAGATCTGGGAATCCGACGCCGTTGGACTCTCTGGCCGCACGCTTCGTCAATGACGGTGCGGCCACACCGCCCTCCATTCCGGGCGATGTGGCGTTCTACCGAGCCGAAGGCGTCCCCGGTGTGTTCCGGCGACCACCCTCGGGCACGCGGTTCCCGCGTTCCTCAGCCGACGATGTCGGAATCCTGGAAGAACTGCGCGATTTCCATCTTGGCGTTGTCGGCACTGTCCGAGCCGTGGACGGTGTTCTCGCCGACCGATTCCGAGAAGGTCTTGCGGATGGTGCCCTCGGCGGCCTGGGCCGGGTTCGTCGCGCCCATCACTTCACGGTACTTCGCGACGGCGTTCTCGCCCTCGAGCACCTGAACCACCACCGGGCCCGAGGTCATGAAGGTCACGAGCTCGCCGAAGAACGGGCGCTCCTTGTGGATCTCGTAGAACTTCTCGGCCTGGGCCTGGCTCATCTGGATGCGGCGCTGGCCGACGATCCGCAGGCCCGCCTTCTCGATGACCGCGTTGACGGCGCCGGTGAGGTTCCGCTTGGTCGCGTCGGGCTTGAGGATGGAGAAGGTGCGCTCGGTGGCCATGGTCAGTCCGCTTCGGATGAAAATAAAAAACGCCAGCAAGCGCGTCGCGAAAAACGCTTTGGCGCCGGGCTTATAGCGAGGGCGCCGGACACCCTCAACCCGAGCCTGCACGATGCTTGGCCATGGCAACGCTGCAACACTGCCGAAAAATCGCCCGAATGCGGGGGCTGAGTGATCTCACGAACTCCACCCGCCCCGCGCCGTCAGGCGCCAGCTTCGGAGCTACCTGCATGCGTCTCGCCCTCGCCGCCACCCTCCTCCTCGCCGGCATCGCCTCGGCGCACGCCCAGTCGAGCAAGGATCCCTCCGGCACCTGGCTGACCGAGGACGGCCGCGCGAAGATCCGCATCGACCGCTGCGGCGCCGGCCAGGCTCAGGTCTGCGGCAAGGTGGTGTGGCTCAAGGTCGCCACCACGGAAGCCGGCGCGCCGCGCACCGACATCAAGAACCCCGATCCGAAGAAGCGCTCGCGCCCCGTACTCGGCCTGCCGCTGATCGAGGGCCTGCAGCCGGACGAGGCGAAGTTCTCCGGCAGCATCTACAACATCGAGGAAGGCAAGATCTATCAGGTCAGCCTCGAGCGCGAGAACGCCTCGGAGCTGTCGGTCTCGGGCTGCCTGCTCAAGGTGCTGTGCGGCTCGCAGACCTGGACCAGGGTGCCGGACGTGAACCAGCAGGCCGCGAATGTCGGCGCCGAGCCGGCGCCGCAGAAGCCGGCCAAGCCCGCCGCCAAGTAGGCGGGACCGCTCCCCTGCGGACGCCGTCGATGGCGGCGTCCGATCAGCATGCCGGCGCACCCGATCAGATCGCGGAGAGGCCTCTCTGCACGGCGGGCCGTGCCAGGACCCGGTCGAGCCACGCCTTCACGTTCGGCAGCGCGCCGAGGTCGACGCCCTGCTTGCCGGTGAACTTCGCCCACGGCACCGTCGCCATGTCGGCGATGGAGTAGTCCCCGGCGAGGTACTCGCGATCCGCCAGCCGCCGGTCGAGCACGCCGTAGAGCCGGTTGGTCTCGGCGGTGAACCGCTCGATCGCGTAGGGGATCTTCTCCTTCGCGTAGATCTTGAAATGGTGGGTCTGGCCGAGCATCGGCCCGAAGCCGGCGCATTGCCAGAACAGCCACTCGTCGACCGCGACGCGCGCCCGCTCGTCGGCCGGATAGAAGCGGCCGGTCTTGCGCCCGAGGTATTGCAGGATCGCGCCGGATTCGAAGATCGAGACCGGCTGGCCGCCCGGCCCGTCGTGATCGACGATCGCCGGGATCTTGTTGTTCGGCGAGATTTCGAGGAACGCGGGCGCCATCTGCTCGCCCTTGGCGATATCGACCGGGACGACCCGATACGGCAGGCCGCACTCCTCCAGCATGATCGGGATCTTCCAGCCGTTCGGCGTGCTCCAGGTGTGGAGATCGATCGGTTTGCCGGTCACGGCCGCCATCGCTTGCCTTCGCTCTCAACGGATCGGCCGGCCGTCACGACGGGCCCCGTCTGCCGACGGTAGCTACCTCGGAACTCGGCGCGTACTCAAGGGCGCCCGATCACCGCTCACGTTTTCGAGAGATCACCGGGTCGCCTGTTGCCGCTCGGTCGTTCGGCCTTGTCCTCGGCCAAGCTTGGCGATGTGGTGGGGCGAGGTAGCGCACGTCGCGATTCGACGTGCCGCCCCGGAGGGTCCGCCGTCATGTTCGCCCGTTTCCTCTCGATCGCCGCCTTCGCCGTTCCGCTGGCCCTCGCACAGCCGGTCCTGGCCAAGGATCCGCCCCCGGCCAAGCCGACCGAGACGCCGATGGCCGCGCCGGCCGCGCCAGCGGCCAAGCCCGACGCCGCCCCGAGCGCGGGGCAGATGGCGGCGCGCCAGCGCCAGAAGACCTGCGGCGCGCAGTGGCGAGCGCTGGCCGACGCCGAGAAGGTGTCGCAGGGTCCGAAGTGGCCGCAATACTGGAGCAAGTGCAACAAGCGCCTGAAGGGCGAGAAGGCCTGACGGATCGTCCTGCGTTCCGGCGGGTTGTGCGTTCTGGTACCCAAGCGTAACCGAACGCGATGATGACGGAACGACAGGCGCTGCAGCGCACGGTGGCGGTGGCGGCGATCGTTCCGATCGCGGCCGGATTGTATGGCGTGGTCTTCGGCATGAACGGCCTGGAGGCCGGCCTGCCCGACATCTCGGCCGACAGCCATTTCCGCTACCTGTCCGGCCTGCTCACGGGCATCGGCATCCTGTTCCTGACCTGCGTCGCCGGGATCGAGGAGAAGGGCCGGCTCTTCCGGTTCCTCACCCTCGTCGTCGTGCTCGGCGGGCTCGCGCGCCTGCTCGGCCTGTGGCTCACCGGCGTCCCGTCGCTGACGATGCTCGCGGCGCTCGGCATGGAGCTCGGCGTCACGCCGCTGCTCTGCCTGTGGCAGGCGCGGATCGCTGGGCGGGCGCGGGACGCCGCCGCGACCGTGGAGACAGGGGCCGCCCCCGGCACGCCGGCGCGATGAGCGAGGCCGCCACCGAAACCACGCCCTGGCTCGGCCGGATGGTCGACCGGCTCGACGCGATCGTGCCGAAGCCGGCCGCCTGGGCCTTCGCCCTCCGGATCTGGCTGGCGATGATGCTGGCGCTCTACGCCGCGTTCTGGTTGCAGCTCGACAGCGCGTCGTCGGCCGCCACCGGCGTGGCGATCCTGGCGCAGCCGAAGCGCGGGCAGGCGATCTCGAAGGCCGCCTACCGCTTCCTCGGCACCGTGATCGGCGGCATCGTCGCGATCGTGTTCATGGCGCTGTTCGCGCAGGACCGGGTGACGCTGCTGGTCGCGTTCGCGGTTTGGATCGGGGTCTGCGTCTTCATCGCCCAGTACCTGCAGGACACCCGCGCCTACGGCGCGATGCTGTCCGGCTACACCGTGGCGATCATCGCGCTCGCGCATATCGATGCGCCGCAGACGACGTTCGACGCGGCAGTCGGGCGCCTGGCCGCGATCACGGTCGCGATCGTCACCATCACCTTCATCAACGACGCCCTCGCCTCGCCGAGCACGTGGCGAACGTTGCTGCCGACGCTGGCCTCGGCCTACGCGGGCACCAGGACCTTCGCCCGTGAAGCGTTCACGTCGGGCGATCCCGGGCCGCTTCGCACCGCCGCGCTGATCCGGACGATCGCGCCGATGCGGGCGGATGCCAGCGCGATCGCCGGCGAGCTCGACGACGGCCCCTACCGGGCGGCCGGCGCCCGCAGCGCCATCGCGGCGCTCTACGTGATGGCGGCGGCGAGCCGTGCCGCGGCGAACGCGGCCGCGTCCCTGCGCCATCCGAGCTCGGCGGTCGAGGAGGCGATCGGGCTGTGCCGCGAGGTCGCGTCCGGCGGGGTCGGCGAACCGGATGCCGGCCGCCTCGACCGGATCGATGCACGCCTGCGCGACCTCGTCGATGCGGCGGTCCGCGATGGGCGCCGGCCGCTGGACGAGCTGGTGGCGCTCCAGCGCTGCCTCGACTTCGTCAACGCCGCGACCTTCGCCGACGACGGCCTGCGCGCCCTCGCTGACGGCCACGTGCCGCTGCGCGACGTCAAGCTTCCGACCCACCGCGACTTCCCCGTGGCCCTGCGCGCCGCGTTGCGGGTGGCGATCGGCTTCGGGCTCACAGCCGCCTTCATGGTCCTCTCGGGCCTGCCGCAGACCTCGTTCGCGCTGGTCCAGGTCGCTTCGACCTGCGCGCTGTCCTCGACCGCGCCCGATCCGAAGAAGTTCGCCGTCGGCGTCCTCATCGGCATGCCGCTGGCCTCGCTGTTCGCCGGCATCGTGCTGTTCGGCTTCCTCAACGGGAACCAGGGTTTCGCGCTGCTCGCGATCGCGATGATCGTGCCGGTGTTCGTCGCCTGCTTCCTGTCGCTGAACCCGTCCACCTTCGGCATCGGCTTCATCGCGCTGGTGTTCACGCCCGTGCTGATCGCGCCCGAGAACCCGCAGAGCTACGACCCGCAGACCTTCCTGATGAACGCGGT
Organism: Methylobacterium sp. E-025; assembly: GCF_022829705.1. Classification (NCBI taxonomy): domain Bacteria; kingdom Pseudomonadati; phylum Pseudomonadota; class Alphaproteobacteria; order Hyphomicrobiales; family Methylobacteriaceae; genus Methylobacterium; species Methylobacterium sp. E-025. The sequence goes on along the minus strand of NZ_JAKSYR010000177.1, from coordinate 19,924 downwards.
GCTGGTGATGGCCTCCGCGGTCATCCTGTTTCTCGCCGTCCGGCTGGTACTGCCGATCTCGGCCTCGCAGCATCGCGCCTTTGCCCTCGATTCCGCCAAGCGCGCCCTGGCGGAAGCGCTGGCGGGCGAAGGCGGCGACGCGACCACGCGGACCAGCCTGAACGCCGACCGCTTGTTCCAGTTCGCGGGATACACCTCCGGCAGCCGCGCCGTGCGGCACATGGCGATGGTGCACGCCTTCGCCCTATCGCAGCTCGAATCCGCGGCGGCGCGCGCCCACGCCCAGATGCGGCTGCTGAGCGGCACCGAGGCGATGCGTGCCCCCGTCGCGAAGGGCCGCGAGGCTTTGGCGCGCGGCGATGCCTGGCGCCTGCAGGACGCGGCCCGCGACCTCCTCCGCGCCGCCGCCGATCACGAGCGCGGCACGCGCATGACGGTCGCGCGCGCGGCGACCGACCTGGTGGCCGCCGCACGCGTTATCGAGCGTCATCGGCGCTTCCTCGTGCGCCTCGACATGCCCGGTTTTTGAAACGAAGGGGTCCCGGAAGGCGACGATGCGTCACGAACTACAAATCGGCGGGATCCTGGTCTCGCCCTTCGTCGCCTATGCGCTCGGCGCCTTCGCGATCCTGATCGCGCTACGCTTCGTCTTCGCGCGCATCCGCTTCAGCCGCTACGTCGCCAACCCGCCGCTCGCCGAGGCCGGGATCTACGTCTGCGTGCTCGCCCTCCTGATCGTGTTGCTGTGATGGCCGACGAGGACGACCCCAAGGCCTCGAAGGCCGATCGCGCGGACGCGACGCGCGCCGACCCGCCGGCGCTCGCCGACGACCGCCCGGCCCGTGCCCGGCGCGGGCGCATCGGGAAGGTCTTTCGGCTCGCCGCGACCGGGGTGATCCTGCTGCTCGCCTTCCTCGCCGCGGCGGTGGTCTGGTCGTACTACGTCACCGCGCCGTGGACGCGCGACGGGCGGGTGCGGGTCCAGGTCGCCAGCATCGCGCCTCAGGTGTCGGGGCAGATCGTCGAGCTTCGCGTCGGCGACAACCAGACCGTGAAGCGCGGCGACGTTCTCTACGTGATCGATCCGTTCGACTTCGAGGTGAACGTCGCCTCGGCCGAGGCCGAGGTGAAGAACCGCGAGGCCGACCTTTCCGTCAAGAACGCCCAGTCGGCGCGGCGGCAGGCGCTGACCACGGTCTCGACCTCCGTCGAGGAGAAGCAGCAATACGCGGGCACCGCCAAGATCGCCGAGGCGGCCTTGGAGACCGCCAAGGCGCAGCTGTCGCAGGCCAAGACCAACCTCGCGCGCACCCAGGTGAAGTCCACCGTCAACGGCCGGGTGACCAACCTGCTGCTGCGCACCGGCGACTACGCCTCGACGGGCACCTCGAACATCTCGGTGATCGACACGGACTCGTTCTGGGTCGACGGGTATTTCGAGGAGACCAAGATGGAGAACATCCATGTCGGCGACCCGGCCGAGATGGCGCTAATGGGCTATTCCGGGCACCTGCGCGGCACGGTCGAAAGCATCACGCAGGGCATCTCCACCGCGAATGCGGCACCGAGTACGCAGGGCCTCCCCAACGTCGATCCGGTCTACACCTGGGTGCGGCTGGCGCAGCGGGTGCCGGTGCGGATCCGCATCGGCCACGTGCCGCCGGGCGTTCCCCTGGTCGCCGGCATGACCGCGACGGTCGTCGTCGGCGAGGGCGGCACGCCGCCGCCGGCCTGGTTCATGAATCTGCGCCGGCGCATCACCGGCGAGCCGGCGCCGACCCGGGAGGCGGAGGCCGAGAAGCGCTGAGGCCGGCGCCGTCCGAGCCCGCCGGGCCGTGTTGCAGAGAATGCGGCCTGCCGCGTCGTCCCTGTACCGGCGCGCCCGGATGCGCGGGCTCGCAAGGAACGCCATGACACGCCGCCCCCTGCACGCCCTGATCACCGTCGCCGGGCTGGCGCTGGCCGCGACCGGCGCCCGGGCCGCGCCTGCCAAGGCGGCGGTGTTCGACGTCCAGTTCGCGAACCTGTCGCCCGTCGCCCCCGACGCGGCCGAGCCGGGGCGCCTGAAGCGCATCGGCACCGAGTTTCGCGACCTTCTGCAGAACAGGGGCCTGTTCACGGTGGTCTCGGCCGAGCCGGACCACGAGGAGGTCGCCAGGAGAGCGGACCTGCGTCGCCGCAACAGCTGCGCCGTCACCGTCGCGAAAAGGCTTGGGGCCGACACCGCGATCACCGGCGAGGTCCAGAAGGTCTCGAACCTGATCCTCGACCTCGATGTCTACGTGAAGCCGGTCGCCGACGAGGCGCCGAAGCAGGCCTGCAGCGTCGACCTGCGCGGCAACACCGACGAATCGTTCGATCGCGCCGTGCCCCACATGGTCGAGAACAACATGAGCGACGGGCCGTAGGACCGGTCGATCCTAAGGATCTCGCAGAGCTTGCGACGCCGACCCGATCGATGTCGCGACGCATCGAGAGATCGCCCACTATCGTCCAGGCGATTTTTTGCGGTGCGATCGACTATTCGCACATGCGAAGACTGGAAAGAGCAGCCGAAATGCACGCTTGACGTCGTGGTCTGTCGGGATCAGTCTATCTCCGTGCTTCGCCGATGGCGAAGCCGAGGCCGACCGGTGGGGTGAGCCTTCCGCCGGAGCAGGCAGGAGGAGACGAGCATGACTCCACCGCAGCGCGACGCCGCCACGACGACTTCGTGACCCGTTCGGCCCGAGGTCCAGCGGCATCAGACGGACGACGGACGGAAGCGGCCTCAGGGGCGCAGAAGCGGCCGGCACGGCTCGCCTTCGAATGCGCGAAATGCCCCGGCTCGGCCGCTTCCGCCCGGTTCTCAGATTCTACTCGATCCCGAGCTTGCTCTTGAGCAGGGCGTTGACCGCCGCCGGGTTCGCCTTGCCGCCGGTGGCCTTCATGGTCTGGCCGACGAACCAGCCGAGCAGCGTCGGCTTCTCCTTCGCCTGCTGAACCTTGTCGGGGTTCTTGGCGATGATGTCGTCGACCGCCGCCTCGATCGCGCCGGTATCGGTGACCTGCTTCATGCCGCGGGCCTCGACGACCGCGCGCGGGTCTCCGCCTTCCGTCCAGACGATCTCGAACAGGTCCTTGGCGATCTTGCCCGAGATGACGCCCTCGCCGATCAGGTCGATGATCCGGCCGAGTTGGTCGGCGGAGACCGGCGTCGCGTCGATGCCGAGGCCTTCCTTGTTGAGGCGGCCGAACAGCTCGTTGATCACCCAGTTCGCGGCCGCCTTGCCGTCGCGCCCGCGCGCCACCGCCTCGTAGTAGTCGGCCGACGCCCGCTCGGCCACGAGCACGTTGGCGTCGTAGGCGCTGAGCCCGAAATCGGCGACGAAGCGCGCCTTCTTGGCGTCCGGCAGCTCGGGCAGGCCCTCGGCGAGGGCGTCGATGTAAGCCTGGTCGAACTCGAGCGGCAGCAGGTCCGGATCGGGGAAGTAGCGGTAGTCGTGCGCCTCCTCCTTGGAGCGCATCGAGCGGGTCTCGCCCTTGGCCGGGTCGTACAGGCGGGTCTCCTGGGAGATCGTGCCGCCATCCTCGATGAGCGCGATCTGGCGCCGCGCCTCCGACTCGATCGCCTGGCCGATGAAGCGGATCGAGTTGACGTTCTTGATCTCGCAGCGGGTGCCGAGCGGCTGGCCGGGACGGCGCACCGAGACGTTCACGTCGGCGCGCAAGCTGCCCTTCTCCATGTCGCCGTCGCAGGTGCCGAGGTAGCGCAGGATGGTGCGCAGCTTGGTCACGTAGGCGCGGGCCTCCTCGGAGGAGCGCAGGTCCGGCCGCGAGACGATCTCCATCAGCGCGACGCCGGACCGGTTGAGGTCGACGAAGCTCTGGGTCGGGTTCTGGTCGTGCAGCGACTTGCCGGCATCCTGCTCGAGGTGCAGCCGCTCGATCCCGACGGTGATCGACTCGCCGTCGAGCAGGTCGACGACGACCTCGCCCTCGCCGACGATCGGGTCCTTGTACTGCGAGATCTGGTAGCCCTGCGGCAGGTCCGGGTAGAAGTAGTTCTTCCGGTCGAACACCGAGCGGTGGTTGATCCGCGCCTTCAGGCCGAGGCCGGTGCGCACCGCCTGGGCCACGCATTCCTCGTTGATCACCGGCAGCATGCCGGGCATCGCCGCATCGACCAGCGAGACGTGGTCGTTCGGCTCGGCCCCGAACTCGGTGGAGGCGCCGGAGAATAGCTTCGAGCGGCTGGTGACCTGGGCGTGGATCTCCATGCCGATCACGACCTCCCAGTCGTGCTCGGCGCCCTTGATGAGCTTCTTCGGGTTCACGGGAGCCGTCATGCTCGGACTTTCATGCAACGGGGCGCCGGGGCGCCGCGGAGTGTCGTGGCGGTGCGGGGACCGGTCAAGGCGCGTGCGGCCGCAGGATCCGCCGGGCGGTGAAGCCGAGGATCGACCACAGGATGGCCGCGCCCACCCGCACCGGGAAGAAGGTCGGCCCGTCGTGGCTGACCGGCGCCGGCCACGGGATGCCGATCGCGGTGACCGCCCAGGAGAACAGCACCGCGGCGACGAAGCCGGCGATGACCGCGACGAACAGCTTGCCGAACTGATCGGCCGACCAGCCGAGATAGAGGCAGACCGCGATCAGGACCGGGTCGAACCCGGCCCAGATCCAGACCGTCCAGGGATAGTAGGGGACCGTCACCACCAGGCCTTCGGCAGGACCGTGCGTCCGGCGGCGCGCTCGATCACCTCGGCGGTGGCGAACAGGGTCTCCTCGTCGAAGGGGCGGCCGATGAGCTGGATCCCGAGCGGCAGGCCCTGGCCGTCGAGGCCGGCCGGCACCGCGATGCCGGGAAGACCGGCCATGTTCACCGTCACGGTGAAGACGTCGTTGAGGTACATCTCGACCGGGTCGGCCGAGGCCTTCTCGCCGATGCCGAAGGCGGCGGACGGCGTCGCCGGCGTCAGGATCGCGTCGACACCGGCCGCGTAGGCCTCCTCGAAGTCGCGCTTGATCAGCGTGCGGATCTTCTGGGCGCGGACGTAGTAGGCGTCGTAGTAGCCGGCCGAGAGCACGTAGGTGCCGATCATGATCCGGCGCTTGACCTCGCGGCCGAACCCCGCCGCGCGGGTGTTCTCGTACATCGCGGCGATGTCCTTGCCGGGCACCCGCAGGCCGTAGCGCACGCCGTCGTAGCGGGCGAGGTTCGAGGAGGCCTCGGCCGGCGCGACGATGTAGTAGGCCGGCAACGCCAGCTTGGTGTGGGGCAGCGAGATCTCGCGGATCGTCGCGCCGGCATCCTTCAGCCAGGCGGCGCCGTCGTCCCAGAGCTTCTGGATCTCGCTGGGCATGCCCTCGACCCGATACTCCTTCGGAATGCCGATGGTCAGGCCCTTCACCCCGCGCGAGACCGCGGCCTCGAAATCCGGCACCGGGAGGTCGACGCAGGTGGTGTCGCGCGCGTCCGGGCCGGCCATCGAGCCGAGCAGGATCGCGCAGTCGCGCACCGTGCGGGCGATCGGGCCGGCCTGGTCGAGGGAGGAGGCGAAGGCCACCGTGCCCCAGCGCGAGACGCGGCCGTAGGTCGGCTTGATGCCGACGGTGCCGGTGAAGGCGGCCGGCTGCCGGATCGAGCCGCCGGTGTCGGTCGCGGTGGCGCCGAGGCAGAGATGCGCGGCGACCGCCGCCGCCGAGCCGCCCGACGAGCCGCCCGGGACGATCTTGGCGTCGGAGAGGACGCCGTTTTCCTGCCGGCGCCACGGCGAGATCACGTCGCCGTAGGCGCTGGTCTCGTTCGAGGAGCCCATCGCGAACTCGTCGAGGTTGAGCTTGCCCAGCATCACCGCGCCGTCGCGCCAGAGGTTGGCCGAGACGGCAGATTCGTAGTGCGGCTCGAAGGTCTCGAGGATCCTGGAGCCCGCGGTCGTGACGACGCCCTCCGTGCAGAACAGGTCCTTGATGCCGAGCGGCAGCCCTTCGAGCGGGCCGGCATCGCCCTTGGCGATCCTCGCGTCGGAGGCGTTCGCCATCGTCAGGGCGCGGTCGGGCGTCTCCAGCAGGTAGGCGTTGAGGACCCGCGCCTTCTCCAGCGCGGCGATGTGCGCCTGCGCGATCTCGCGGGCGGAGAAGGTCTTGGCCTTCAGGCCGTCGCGCGCCTCGGCGAGGCTGAGTTCGTTGAGGTCTGTCACGCTGTTCGTCCTCGGCCGTTCGGCCGCGATGCGGGTCGGGGGCGTTCCGTCGGGCGGGGCCGGCGGGCGCGGCAGGCGTCCTTCGCGGAAGGGGCGCCTACTCGACGACTTTCGGGACCAGGAAGTAGTGGTCCTCCGTCTCGGGCGCGTTGGCGACCACATCGACCGCGCGGCCGCCGTCGGTGACCACGTCCTTGCGCTTCTTCATCGCCATCGGCGCCACCGAGGTCATCGCCTCGACGCCGGTCACGTCGACCGCGCCGAGCTGCTCGACGAAGGCGAGGATGGCGTTCAGCTCGCCCTGCAGTGGCGCGACCTCGTCTTCGGCGACCGCGATGCGGGCCAGATGCGCGATGCGCCGGACTGTCTTCTCGTCGACCGACATGCTGCCTGTTCGTCTCGGCTGTTCGTCCCGAAGGACCCGGCGCGCCGCGGCGGAGATGCGCCGCGTCGGCCCGGTCCCTCGACGGTCCGGGCGCTATAGCACCGGGCTTCGCGACGCCGCAACGCGCCGGGGCGTCAGGTGACGACGTGGTTCGGCGTCACCGTCGTCTCGACCACGATGCCGGCCGGGCGGATCGGGAAGCACGCGGCCAGGGTGAAGCCGAGCACCAGGACCTCGAAGGCGACGAGGAGCATTACCTTGTGCCGCCGCGGCAGCGGGCGGCGAGGAGGGGACGCGTGGGGGACGAAAGAACCGATGGCGCGCACGATTGCCTCCGCAGCGGGCTTAACGAAACCTTAACCATCGTTATGAGGGAAGCGCTGCGTTGTCGGCCACGGCAAACTCGCGACGCGGTTAACGGTTGTGGATGGAGCGTGAGCGCGATGTGGAACACGGTGTTCGAGCGGCTTCATCCGGGCGCACGCTCGAGCGACGCCGAGATCGCGCGGGCGGAGGCCGAGCTCGGCTTCGCGCTGCCCGAATCGTATCGCAGCTTCTGCCGCGACTGCGGCGCCGGCCTCGCCAACGGCCATTTCCGGATCGCCACGCCCCTGCCCTATCCGGCGGCCGACCTGGTGACGCGGGCGGAGATCATCGCCGACAGCATCAACGCGGCGATCGAGGCGCTCTCGGCCGCCGACGCGCCGCACCGGTTCGCGATCGAGGACGGCGACCTGTCGCGGCTCGCACGCGCCTGCTTCTTCGGCGAGGGCGAGGACGGCAGCTTCCTGTTCTGGGACGTCGCCGGCGCGGGCGAGTACTCGATCTGGGTGATGGCCGCGGATCTCGAAACCGTCCGCTTCGGCGGCGACAGCCTCGACGCGTTCTTCCGGCGCACGCAGGGCCTGACGATACTCGACGTGCTCGGCGACGGCACCCCGCCGCTGGCCTCGACCTTCGAGGGCATCGAGGCGGCGGTGCTGGCGCGGGCCGGCGAGGCGAGCCCGCCCGGCAAGCCGGCATAGGGCGCGAGCGGAACGGGATACGATGGACGAGGACACGTTACGCGCCTTCGCCGAGGCCTCGCGCGGCGGCCCCCGGCTGATCGGCATCGATCTCGGCACCAAGACGATCGGGCTCGCCCTGTCGGATCTCGGCCGCCAGATCGCGTCGCCCCTGGAGACGATCAAGCGGGTGAAGTTCACGCCCGACGTCGCGCGGCTGCGCTTCCTCTGCGAGCAGCACGCGGTCGGCGGGCTGGTGATCGGGCTGCCGCTCAACATGGACGGCAGCGAGGGCGTGCGGGTGCAATCGACGCGCTCGTTCGTGCGCAACCTCGGGCCGCTCCTCGACCTGCCGGTCCTGTTCTACGACGAGCGCCTTTCGACCGCCGTCGTCACGCGTGCGCTGATCGCGGCCGACACCTCGCGGGCCAAGCGCGGCGCGCTCGTCGACAAGCTCGCCGCCGCCTACATCCTGCAGGGCTGCCTCGACCGGATGCGGGGGCTGGTCGAGTCCGAGGACGACGACCCGTTCTGAGCGCTTGCGCGCGTCTCGCCGGCCGCGGCTCAGCCGATCAGCGACACCATCCCGCTGCCGTGCCGCTCGATCCGCCCGTCGAGCTCGAGCTCGAGCAGCGTGGTCTGGACGCGGCGCACGGAGAGCCCGGTGGCACGCGCAAGCTCGTCGGTGCCGACCGGCGTCGGGCTGAGCGCGGCGACGAGCGTCTTCCGGTCGCCCACCGGCTCTGCCGGTTCCGGCGCCTCGAACGGCGCAGCCGGCATCGGCGGGGCGCCGTCATCGAGGTCGATCTCGTCCCAGAAGTCCGGCTGGTCGGCGAGGTCCGGTCGCGGGAGCGCCGGCACCCGGTCGGGGGCGTCGCCGCGCTCGATCAGCGGTGCGATGGCGGCGAGGACGTGCTCGACCTCGGCGACGAGCGTCGCCCCCTGGCGGATCAGGTCGTTGGTGCCCTCCGCCCGCGGGTCGAGCGGAGAGCCCGGCACCGCGAAGACCTCGCGACCCTGCTCGAGGGCGAAGCGCGCGGTGATCAGCGAGCCCGAACGGCGTGCCGCCTCGACCACCACGGTGCCGTAGGCCAGCCCCGAAATGATGCGGTTGCGCCTCGGGAAGTCGCGCCCGCGCGGCACCCAGCCCATCGGCATCTCGGCGATCACCGCCCCGCCCGCCTCCAGGATCGCCTCGACGAGGCCGGCATGGTTGGCCGGATAGATCTTGTCGTGGCCGCCCGCGAGCACCGCGACGGTGCCGGTCGCGGCGGACGCCTTGTGCGCGCGGGCGTCGATCCCGCGGGCCAGGCCGGAGACGACGACGAGGCCGGCCTCGCCGAGACCGCGCGCCAGCCGCTCGGTGAAGGCGAGCCCGGCGGCCGAGGCGTTGCGCGAGCCGACGATCGCCACCGCCGGCCTTGAGAGCGCGTCGGCGGATCCGCGCACCGCGACGAGGGGCGGCGCGGAATCGGCCGCCTGAAGGATCTTCGGGTAGCCCGCCTCGCCCATCGCGACGATGCGGGCACCGAGGCGGCACGCTGCCGCGATTTCCGCCTCGGCCTCGGCGCGCGCCGGCGGCACGACGCGCCGTCCCCGGCGCGCGGTCAGGTCCGGCAGCGCCGCGAGGGCGCCGGCCGCGCCGCCGAAGCGGTTGATCAGGCTGCGGAAGGTGCGCGGCCCGACCCCTTCGGTTCGGATCAGGCGGAGCCAGTCGAGCCTTTGTGCGTCGGTGAGCTGCACGGGCCCTCCCCCGAAGGGGTCTCAGCCCTTCTGACCGATCCGTCCCTCGGTGCCGTCGACCAGCCGGCGGATGTTGGGCGCGTGCTTCCACCATAACAGCAGGCCGAGGACGAGGAAGAGGCCCGCGCGCGCCGGATCGTTCAAGGCCCACAGAATGATAGGGGTCGCGGCCGACGCTGCGAGCGCCGCGAGCGACGAGTAGCGCAGGGCGAAGGCGAGGCCGAGCCAGATCGCCGCGAAGGCGAGCAGCGCCGGCGGGCTCAGGGCGAGCAGCACCCCGAGGAAGGTCGCGACGCCCTTGCCGCCCCTGAAGCCGAGCCAGACCGGGAAGAGATGCCCGAGAAAGGCACCGAGCCCGGCCGCGAGCGCCGGCCACGCGCTGGTCCCTTCGCTGGTGCCTTGGCCGAACCGCTGCGCGATCAGCACCGCCGCGGTGCCTTTCAGGGCGTCGCCGAGCAGCGTCGCGGCGGCGAGCCCCTTGCGGCCGGTGCGGAGCACGTTGGTCGCGCCGATGTTGCCCGACCCGATCGCCCGCACGTCGCCGAGGCCGGCAAGCCGCGTGAAGACGAGCCCGAACGGGATCGAGCCGAGGGCGTAGCCGAGCGCCAGGCAGCCGAGGACGACCGGCCAGGCGATGTCCGACAGCGCGCTCATGCCGCCGCCGCGAGGTCGGCCGAGCGGTGGACGATCCGGCCGCCGACGAGCGTCAGCACCGCGGCGCCCTGCATCCGCGCCTCGTCGAACGGCGAGTTCTTCGAGCGCGACTTCAGGGTCCGCTTGTCGAGCACGTAGGGCACGTCCGGATCAATCAGCACGAGGTCGGCCGGGGCGCCGACCGCGAGCCGACCGGATTCGCGCCCGAGGATGCGGCCCGGATTCGCCGACAGTGCCGCGAGCAGGCGCGCGAGCGTGACGTCGCCGGCGCGCACGAGGCGGAGCGCGGCGCCGAGCAGGGTCTCGATCCCGAGCGCGCCGTCGGCGGCCTCGGCGAAGGGCAGGCGCTTGGTCTCGACGTCCTGCGGGTTGTGATCGGAGACGACGACGTCGATCACGCCCTCGTTCAGCGCCGCCGCCAGCGCCTGCCGGTCGGCCTCGCCGCGCAAGGGCGGCGAAAGCTTGCAGAAGGTGCGGTAGTGCCCGATGTCGCCCTCGTTCAGGACGAGGTTGTTGATCGAGGCACCGCAGGTCACCGGCAATCCGTCGTGCTTGGCCCGGCGCACGATCTCGACCGAGTCGGCGCAGGAGATCATCGCCGCGTGGTAGCGCGCGCCGGTGAGGCGGACGAGGCGGAGGTCGCGCTCCAGCATCATCGTCTCGGCCTCGCGCGGGATGCCCATCAGCCCGAGCCGCGAGGCCAGCTCGCCCTCGTTCATCACGCCCTCGCCGACGAGGTCGGGCTCCTCGACGTGCTGCATCAGCAGCGCGCCGAAGTCGCGGGCGTAGGTCATCGCCCGCCGCATCACCTGCGCGTGCGTGACGGCGCGGAGCCCGTCGGTGAAGGCGACGGCGCCGGCTTCCTGGAGCAGGCCGAACTCGGTCATCTCGTGGCCGGCAAGCCCCTTGGTGATCGCCGCCGCCGGCAGGACGTTGACGCAGGCCGTGTCGCGGGCGCGGCGCAGCACGAAGTCGACGATCGCCGGCCCGTCGATCACCGGGTTGGTGTCCGGCATGCAGACCAGCGTCGTGACCCCGCCGGCCGCCGCCGCGGCGCTGGCGCTCGCCAGGGTCTCGCGGTGCTCGGCGCCGGGCTCGCCGACGAAGGCGCGCATGTCGATCAGGCCCGGCGCCAGCATGTGGCCGGCGCAGTCGATCGTCCGCGCGCCCTCCGGCAGGCCGGGCGCCGCGCCCCAGGCGATGTCGGCGATGCGGCCGTCGCGGATCAGGACATGGCCCGGCCCTTCGCGGCCGTCGGCCGGGTCGAGGAGGGTGGCGTTGGTGAGGATCTGAGCTTGTTCGGTCATGGCCATCACGCGTTCGGCAGATGCGAGGCCAGCGCTTCCATCACCGCCATGCGCACGGCGACGCCCATCTCGACCTGCTCGCGAATCAGCGACTGCGCCCCGTCGGCGATGTCGGAGGCGATCTCGACGCCGCGGTTCATCGGGCCGGGATGCATCACCAGGGCGTCGGGAGCGGCGAGCGCGAGCTTGTCGGCGTCGAGGCCGAAATAGCGGAAATACTCCTTCACTGAGGGCACGAACGAGCCGTTCATGCGCTCGCGCTGCAGGCGCAGCATCATCACGATGTCGCAGCCGTCGAGGCCCTTGCGCATGTCGGTGAAGACCTCGACGCCGAAGCGCTCGATGCCGGCGGGCAGGAGCGACGACGGGGCGATCACGCGGACGCGCGCACCCATCGCCTGCAGCAGGATCAGGTTCGAGCGCGCGACGCGGCTGTGCAGCACGTCGCCGCAGATCGCGACGCGAAGCCCCTCGATCCGCCCCTTGTTGCGGCGGATGGTTAGCGCGTCGAGCAGCGCCTGCGTCGGGTGCTCGTGGGCGCCGTCGCCGGCATTGACCACCGAGCAGTCGACCTTCCGCGCGAGCAGGTGCACGGCGCCGGCCGAATGGTGGCGCACCACGATGATGTCGGGCCGCATGGCGTTCAGCGTCGCCGCGGTGTCGATCAGCGTCTCGCCCTTCTTCACCGAGGACGAGGCCACCGACATGTTCATCACGTCGGCGCCGAGGCGCTTGCCGGCGAGCTCGAACGAGGATTGCGTCCGGGTCGAGGGCTCGAAGAACAGGTTGATCTGAGTGCGGCCGCGTAGCGTCGCGCGCTTCTTCTCGACCTGTCGGGAGATCGCCACCGCCGCGTCCGCCCGGTCGAGCAGCCCCTCGATGTCGGGACGCGACAGGCCCTCTATCCCGAGGAGATGCCGGTGGGGATAGTTCGGGTGCGTCGGCTGGCTCATCGCCTCGCGTGATAGGTCGCGCCCGATGCGACGGCAAGCGCGCGGCGCGGGACCGGGCTGGCAACTTTCGGCGGCGGCGATACGTAACCAGCCGAGACGAGGCGGCGAAGTGGTCGCCACTCGGACAATCAGGTGACTCTCCCTTGGCAGCTTCCCCGGCGATTCCCTCCGGCACCGCGACGCCCCGCCGCGAGGCGATCTACCGGCATCCGCTGGTGATCCGCGTCGCGCACTGGCTCAACGCCGCCTCCCTGCTGATCCTGCTGATGAGCGGGCTGCAGATCTTCAACGCGCATCCGGCCCTGTACTGGGGTGCGAAGTCGACCTTCGACACCCCGGCGCTGGCGATCACCAGCGACACCGACGCCAAGGGCAACGCCCGCGGAATCGTGACGATCGGCGGCCGCACCTTCGACACCACCGGCGTGCTCGGGCTCTCGAAGGACCAGGGCCAGATGGCCGACCGGGCCTTCCCGTCGTGGAGCACGATCCCCTCGGGGCAGGATCTCGCCACTGCGCGGCGCTGGCACTTCCTGTTCGCCTGGGCGCTGGTGATCAACGGGGCGATCTACCTGTTCTACGGGCTGGTGTCGGGGCAGCTTCGCCGGCGGGTGATCCCGGACGGCGACCAGATCCGTGACTTCGGCGGCTCGGTGCGCGAGCATCTCACCCTGCACTTCCCCAAGGGCGAGGAGGCCAAGCGCTACAACGTGCTGCAGAAGCTGACCTACCTCGCCGTGATCGCCGGCCTTCTGCCGGTGATGGTGCTGGCCGGCCTCGCGATGTCGCCGGGCATGGATGCCGCCTGGCCCTGGCTGGTCGACGTGTTCGGCGGCCGGCAGTCGGCGCGCACGATCCACTTCATCGTGGCCAACCTCCTGGTGCTGTTCGTGATCGTGCACGTGGTGCTGGTGCTGGTCTCGGGCTTCTGGAACAACATGCGCGGCATGGTCACCGGCTGGTTCGCGATCGAGAAGGACGGAGCGACCCCGCGATGAGCAACCTCGACCGCCGCCGCTTCCTCACCACCGTCGCCGCGCTCGGCGGCACCGCGATGCTCGCCGGCTGCGACCGCTTCGCCGGGTCCGCCTACGGCCCGCGGACGCTGAAGGCCGGCGAGGACGCCAACCTGTTCGTGCAGCGCTTGCTGCTCTCGAACGCCTCGCTGGCGAAGGAATTCCCGGATTCCGAGATCTCGGCGGTGTTCAAGCCGAACGGCACGATCGACCCGCCGGACAAGGCCTACAAGGCGCTTGCGGCCTCGAACTTCTCGACCTTCAAGCTCGAGGTCGGGGGCCTCGTCGAGCATCCGCAGAGCTTCGGCCTCGCTGACCTCCGCGCGCTGCCGTCGCGGACGCAGACGACCCGGCACGATTGCGTCGAGGGCTGGAGCTGCATCGGAAAATGGTCCGGCGTGCCGCTGGCCGAGGTGCTGAACCGCGCCGGGCTGAAGCCGCAGGCGCGCTACGTCGTGTTCCACTGCGCCGACACGCTCGAATATGCCGGCGGCGGCCTCGAAGCCGGCAAGGACGGCGCGTTCCTGCAGCCGGAGAACCCGAGCGCGGTGCGCCACGTCCAGGTGGCGGCCGCGGGCAACGATGCCGACGCCTGGGGCGGTGCCCCGGCCGAGGAGCCCGAGGAGACGCGCACGCCGATCCGCTACTACGAGAGCATCGACCTCACCGACGCCTTCCACCCGCAGACGATCCTCGCCTACGACCTCAACGGAAAGCCGCTCCCGGTCTCGAACGGCGCGCCCCTGCGCCTGCGGCTCGAGCGGCAGCTCGGCTACAAGCAGGCCAAGTACGTGATGCGGATCGAGGTGGTCGAATCGCTGGCCAGGATCGGCGACGGCCAGGGCGGCTACTGGGAGGACCGCGGCTACGAATGGTACGCCGGCATCTGAGACCGGCCCCCTCCCCCCGCAGAGGGGGGGAGAATGCCCACCCGTACGCGCCTCCCGGCAGGCGCCCCGAACAGCCCCCCATTTGACAACCCGCGGGGCATGAACCACTTCATGCCCCGCGCAGGTCCGGCCCGGCCGCGGCGCGAAACCCAACAATTGGTGCGTTCCTGCCGCTGCTCGGGCTTTGACGAGAGGCTGTTTCGTCCATGAAAGTCGTCGTCGTCGAGTCGCCGGCCAAAGCCAAGACCATCAATAAGTATCTTGGCCGCGACTATGAAGTCATCGCCTCGTTCGGGCACATCCGCGACCTTCCGGCCAAGGACGGGTCGGTCGATCCCGAAGCCGATTTCAACATGATCTGGGAGCTCGACGCCCGCGGCTCGAAGCAGGTGTCCGAGATCGCCCGCGCCGTGAAGGGCGCGGACAAGCTGATCCTGGCGACCGACCCGGATCGCGAGGGCGAGGCGATCTCCTGGCACGTGCTGGAGGCGCTGACCGCCCGCAAGGTGCTGAAGGGCATCCCGGTCGAGCGCGTCACCTTCAATGCGATCACCAAGGCGTCGGTCGAGACGGCGATGCGGCAGCCGCGCCAGATCGACCAGGCGCTAGTCGACGCCTACCTGGCGCGCCGGGCGCTCGACTACCTCGTCGGCTTCAACCTGTCGCCGGTGCTGTGGCGCAAGCTCCCCGGCGCCCGCTCGGCCGGCCGCGTGCAGTCGGTGGCCTTGCGGCTCGTCTGCGAGCGCGAGGTCGAGATCGAGCGCTTCAAGCCGCGCGAGTACTGGTCGCTGGTCGCGACCCTCTCGACCGCCGACGGCGGCGTGTTCGAGGCTCGCCTCGTCGGGGCCGACGGCAAGCGCATCCAGCGCCTCGACGTCGGCAACGGCGAGGATGCGGCCGCGTTCAAGCGCGACCTCGAGCTCGCGACGTTCCAGGTCGCCTCGGTCGAGGCGAAGCCCGCCAAGCGCCATCCGCAGCCGCCCTTCACGACGTCGACGCTGCAGCAGGAGGCGTCGCGAAAGCTCGGGATGGCGCCGGCGCAGACCATGCGCGTCGCCCAGAAGCTCTACGAGGGCGTCGACATCGGCGGTGAGACGGTGGGCTTGATCACCTACATGCGGACCGACGGCGTCGACATGGCGCCCGAGGCCATCGCCGACGCGCGCCGGGTCATCGGCCGCGAGTTCGGCGATAAGTACGTCCCGGGCGTGCCGCGCCGCTACAGCGCCAAGGCCAAGAACGCGCAGGAGGCCCACGAGGCCGTGCGCCCAACCGACATGGGCCGGCTGCCGAAGCAGGTCGCGCGGATGCTCGATCCCGAGCAGGCCAAGCTCTACGACCTGATCTGGACGCGGACCGTCGCCAGCCAGATGGAATCGGCCGAGCTGGAGCGCACCACCGTCGACGTGACCGCCAGCGTCGGCCCGCGCCGGATCGACCTGCGCGCCACCGGTCAGGTCGTGAAGTTCGACGGCTTCCTCACCCTTTACCAGGAGGGCAAGGACGACGAGGAGGACGAGGACGGCAAGCGCCTGCCGCCGATGAAGGCCGGCGAGGCGCTGAAGCGCGAGCGCATCGCCTCGACCCAGCACTTCACCGAGCCGCCGCCGCGCTTCTCCGAGGCCAGCCTCGTCAAGCGCATGGAGGAGCTCGGCATCGGCCGGCCCTCGACCTACGCCGCGGTGCTCCAGACCCTGCGCGACCGCGAATACGTCAAGATCGAGAAGAAGCGCCTGCAGCCCGAGGACAAGGGCCGGCTCGTGACCGGCTTCCTCGAGAGCTTCTTCAAGCGCTACGTCGAGTACGACTTCACCGCCGACCTCGAAGGCCAGCTCGACCGGGTCTCGAACGCCGAGATCGACTGGCGCGACGTGCTGCGCGACTTCTGGCGCGACTTCTCCGCCGCCGTCGGCGGCACCAAGGAGCTGCGCGTCACCGAGGTGCTGGAGGCGCTGAACACGCTTCTCGGCGACCACATCTTCCCCGAGAAGGCCGACGGCTCGAACCCGCGCACCTGCCCGACCTGCGGCTCGGGCCAGCTCTCGCTGAAGCTCGGCAAGTTCGGCTCCTTCGTCGGTTGCTCGAACTACCCGGAATGCAAGTTCACCCGGCAGCTTTCGGCCGCGGGCATCGAGGGCGAGGGCGACGGCTCATCGCCGGACGGCAGCCCGCCCGGCACGCGGGTGCTCGGCAACGATCCGGTGAGCGGATTGCCGGTGACGATCCGCGACGGCCGGTTCGGCCCGTTCGTCCAGCTCGGCGAGGCCTCGACCGAGAAGGACGCGGCCAAGCCCAAGCGCTCGTCGCTGCCGAAGGGTGTGACGCCGTCGATGGTCGACCTGGAGAAGGCGCTGCGGCTGCTGTCGCTGCCGCGCGAGGTCGCCCGGCACCCGGAGACCGGCGAACCGATCCTGGCCAATCTCGGCCGGTTCGGGCCCTACGTCCAGCACGGCAAGACCTACGCGAACCTGGGCAAGGACGACGACGTGCTCGAGGTCGGCGCCAACCGGGCGATCGACCTGATCGTCGCCAAGGAACAGGGCGGCGGCCGCGGCCGCCCGTCCTCGGATCCCGGCCGCCCGATCGGCAAGGACGAGGCGACGGGTCGCGAGCTGGTGGTCAAGGCCGGCAAGTACGGCGCCTACGTCACCGACGGCGAGGTCAACGCGACCCTGCCGAAATCGATGGCCGCCGAGGCGCTGACGCTCGCCGAGGGCATCGACCTCGTCAACGCCAAGCGCGCGGCCGGCGGGGGCAAGCCGAGCCGCGGCCGCAAGGCCGCGCCGGCGCGGGGTGCGAAGGCCACGGCGCGCAAGCCGGCAAAGGCGGCCAAGGACGGCGAGGTCGGGACGGTGAAGACCGCTTCCAAAACCTCCGCCAAACCCGCCGCGAAGAAGCCCGCCACGCCGAAGGCCGCTGCGGGCAAGGCCGCTGCGAAGCCGGCGGCGAGCAAGAAGGCCAGCGGCTGAACCGCCGGCGGCGCGGCTTGCCGGCGGTCCGCGTCAGGCGCGTCGCGGGTCTCAGACGAGGTAGCTGATCGTCGCGGCGAAGGCCGTCGCGAAGGTCGCCAGGGCGATCGTCGTCGGATTGACGAAGGCCGCGCGAGAGACGGGCGCAGCGTCCTGCTCGCATCCGAAGGCTTGCCCGGCGGCGCGCTCGAGGCGGGCGAGGATCAGGGTTCGGGCTTCGATCGAAGCAGTCGTCATCGTCGGCGTCCCAGCCCTCGTTACGGCAAAGATCATGTGATATAATGCATGATCATGCCGCCGGTTCCGCGCGAAATTGCAGCGTGAGGCGATCTTAACCGGATCTGCGCATCACCCCGATGACGGTTGCATCGCAGCGTTTGGAGGGTTCGCGCTGCACATGCGAAGCTGCATAGCGGATTCGGCCTGCGATCGCCTTTGATGTTTCCGTTTTGTTCCGGTATCGTGAGCGGATGAAAGCCCATGCGAGACGTGACCCGAAGCCTGGAGCCCGTCGGTTGAGCGACGCCCCCATCGACCTGTTCGGGCCGGGCGCGAAGGCCGCAGCCCATTCTTCGCCGGCCAAGCCTTCGGCCACGGATCCCTCGCCCGCCGCGCCCCTGCCCTCGTCCGAGCGCCGGCGCAAGCCGACGGCGCCGATGGCGGCGCTCGAGCCGCTCGCCGGTCCGGAGGCCGGCTACACCGCATCCGACATCGAGGTGCTGGAAGGGCTGGAGCCGGTGCGGCGCCGGCCCGGCATGTATATTGGCGGCACCGATGAGCGGGCGCTGCACCACCTGTTCTCGGAGGTGATCGACAATTCGATGGACGAGGCGGTGGCGGGCCACGCCAGCTTCATCGAGGTCGAGCTGGAGGAGACGGGCGCGCTCGTCGTCACCGACAACGGCCGCGGCATCCCGATCGACCCGCACCCGAAGTTTCCCGGCAAGTCCGCGCTCGAAGTCATCATGACGACGCTGCATGCGGGCGGGAAGTTCGACTCGAAGGTCTACGAGACCAGCGGCGGCCTGCACGGCGTCGGCATCTCGGTGGTGAACGCGCTGTCCGACCTCCTGGAGGTCGAGGTCGCGCGCAACCAGACGCTCTACCGCCAGAGTTTTTCGCGCGGTCATGCGCAGGGCGGGTTGGAAACCGTCGGGCGGGTGCAGAACCGGCGCGGCACGCGCATCCGCTTCCATCCCGACGCGCAGATCTTCGGCTCGCTGGCGTTCGACCCGCGCCGCCTGTTCAAGATGGCGCGCTCGAAGGCCTACCTGTTCGGCGGCGTCGAGATCCGGTGGCGGTGTGCGCCGGCGCTGATCGAGGGCACCGAGATCCCGGCCGAGGCGGTGCACCGCTTCCCCGGCGGCCTGCGCGACTACCTCGCCCGCGACATCGAGGGCAAGGAGCTCGTCACCGACGCGATCTTCTCCGGCAAGATCACAAAGCCCGGCTCGCACGGCTCGCTCGAATGGGCCGTGGCCTGGATGGTCCACGACGACGGCGTCTCCGCCTCGTACTGCAACACCATCCCGACGCCCGAGGGCGGCACCCACGAATCCGGCCTGCGCGTCGCGCTGCTGCGGGCGCTGCGCGAGCACGCCGAGCGGGTGAACCAGGCCAAGCGCATGACGGCGGTGACCACCGACGACGTGATGGCGACCTGCGCCTCCATGCTGTCGGTCTTCATCCGCGAGCCGGAGTTCCAGGGCCAGACCAAGGACAAGCTCGCCACCGTCGAGGCGTCGCGCATCGTCGAGACCGCGATCCGCGACGCCTTTGACCATTGGCTCGCCGCGTCGCCGGCCCAGGCCAACAAGGTGCTAGACTGGGTGATCGACCGGGCCGAGGAGCGCCTGCGCCGACGCCAGGAGAAGGAGGTTGCGCGCAAGACCGCGACGCGCAAGCTGCGGCTCCCCGGCAAGCTCGCCGATTGCTCGGCCGCCGGCACCGCGGGCTCGGAGATCTTCATCGTCGAGGGCGACTCGGCCGGCGGCTCAGCCAAGCAGGCGCGCGACCGGGCCACGCAGGCGATCCTGCCGCTGCGCGGCAAGATCCTGAACGTCGCCTCGGCCAGCCGCGACAAGCTCGGTGCGAACCAGCTTATCGGCGACCTCACCCTCGCGCTCGGCTGCGGCACCGGCGGTCAGTACCGCGACGAGGAGCTGCGCTACGACAAGGTGATCATCATGACGGACGCCGACGTCGACGGCGCCCATATCGCCTCGCTGCTGATCACCTTCTTCTACCGGCAGATGCCGAAGCTCATCGACAAGGGCCACCTCTACCTCGCGATGCCGCCGCTCTACCGGCTGCAGCAGGGCACCAAGACGGCCTACGCCCGCGACGACTCGCATAAGGAGCAGCTGATCAAGACGGTGTTCAAGAACGGCAAGGTCGAGATCAGCCGCTTCAAGGGGCTGGGCGAGATGATGCCGGCGCAGCTGAAGGAGACGACGATGGACCCGAAGAAGCGCATCCTGATGCGCGTCGCCGTCCTCGACGAGGCGCGCGAATCGACCGGCGACGCGGTCGAGCGCCTGATGGGCAACAAGCCGGAAGCCCGCTTCACCTTCATCTCCGAGCGAGCCGCCTTCGCCGAGAAGACCGACCTCGACATCTGAGCGGCCCGGCACGGCGGTCCGATCGGAGCCCGGCCGCGAGGCCGGGCTTTTTCATGCCCGCGATCCGACGACGAAAAAAGCCCGGCCTTTCGGCCGGGCTTCTCGGGTCGGGTCGAACCGCGGCTCTGGGCGAGCCGCGGCGGATCCGGCAGGTCCTAGTACGAGCCGAACTTGTAGTTCAGGCCGGCGCGCACGACAGC
>NZ_JAKSYR010000048.1:0-31021 GCF_022829705.1 Methylobacterium sp. E-025 | reverse complement strand
CCCCGACCCGAGATGACCGCCCGTCACCGACACGGCCTCGATCATCTCCGAGCGAACCGCGTCCGCCACCGCCCGGAGATCGCTCTCCGGAAGCAACCGCAACGCGGACGTCTCGGACAAACCGTCCAAAATCGAGGGGGCCGGCATCGAGGGGGTCTGCGTCACGGGTTCGGCCTCATATCGATCTCGAACGCCGAACGAGGCTGCGGTGCTCGGGCACGGCGCATCTCAATCGACGTCAAGGGGTGCGACGCCTTCGGCGCGCCCGTCGGGTGTCAGGGTGATGCGCTGGATGCGGGCCTCGGCCCGCTTCAGCAGCATCTCGCAGTGGCGCTTCAGCGCCTCGCCGCGCTCGTAGATCGTCACCGATTCGTCCAGCGCCACGTCGCCCTTCTCCAGGCGGCGGACGATGTCCTCGAGCTGCTCCAGGGCCTTCTCGAAGGGCGTGTCGGCGGCGATCGCGGTCGCGTCGGGTCGGCTTTCGGTCATCCCTACAGGATCCTTTGGTGCGGTTCTAAGGCGGAGGCGGCGACCGCCACAACCCCACGTGCCTTCGCGGCGGGCGGAGACACGCGGTTTTTCCAGCCGGCGGCGACGTTTGCGCCACACCGGTATGCCGGTGGGCTCGACCGGTCAGCCGAGCTCGAAACGAAACGGCGTGCCCTCGAAGGCGTCCGCCCCGCGGCCGATCGCGGCGACGGCCGAGACCATCCGGCCGTCGCGGCCGAGCAGCCGGTCGGCGATCTCGACGAACAGGCGGTTCGGCGTCGCCGACGGCGAGGCGAGGCGTAACGCCGCGGCGGCCTCGGCCTCGTCGCGGGCCGGATCGAGGGCGCAGGCGGCGATGTAGGCCGCGGCGGTCGAGCGGCTGATGCCGGCGTAGCAGTGGATCACCATCGGCTTCTCGCGCGGCCACGCCGCGACGAAGTCGAGGATGGCGCGCACGTGGTCCTCGGCCGGGAGAACGTACCCGTCCGTCGCGACCGCGATGTCGCTGACGCCGACCACCGCGTGGCAGCCCTCGGCGATCGTCGCCGGCCGCTCCGGCGCCGAGGGCAGGTTGAGCAGCGTCAGGACGTGGCTCGCCCCAGTCGCCGCGATGGTTTCGGGCAGGCGCGACAGGGGGCAGACGTGCAGCGTCGGCATCTCGGGTCCGGGTTCTGGGTCGGGTGTCAGGATTTCGCGAGCTCGGCGAAACGGTCGAGATAACGGGCCTGCGCCTGCGCGGTCGGCCAGGGGTCGAGCAGGGCGAGGACCGGCTCGGGCAGGGTCTCGTGCCGCCCGAAGTAGCGCGTCGCCTCGTCCGGCGCGAATCCGGCGAGCCGCACCGCCTCGGCATGCGCCGCCACCCGGTCCGCACGCTTGACCAGGCGGGCGAAGGCCGGGGTCGGCGCCTCGAGCCCGAAGCGCCGGCGGATCGCAGCGAGCAGGCGGCGCTCGACACCCTTGTAGGAATCGCCGATCGCGGCCTTCAACGGCGAGATGATGTCGCCGACGACGTATTCCGGCGCATCGTGCAGCAGCAGCTCGAGGCCCTGTGCCGGCGTGCACCCGGGCGTGAGATGCAGGCCGACCGCCTCGACCAGCAGCGAGTGCTGCGCCACCGAGAAGACGTGCGGCCCCGCGGTCTGCCCGTTCCAGCGGGCGACGCGGGCGAGCCCGTGGGCGATGTCAGCCACCTCGATGTCGAGGGGGGAGGGGTCGAGCAGGTCGAGCCGGCGGCCCGACAGCATCCGCTGCCACGCCCGCGGCTGCAGCGCGCTCAACGGCCCGGCTCCGCCAGCGCGGCGCAGGGCGCGTGGCGATGGCAGCCGACGAGGTGATCGTTGACCATGCCGACCGCCTGCATGAAGGCGTGGACGATCACCGGGCCGCAGAAGGTGAAGCCTTCGGCCTTCAGCGCCTTGGCGATCCGCCGCGACACGTCGGTCTCGGTCCGGATCTCGCTGCGGGTCCGCGCGCTGCCCTGGATCGGCCGGCCGTCCGGCAGGTGATCCCACAGGAAGCGCGAGAAACCGGGGCCGCGCTCCTCGATCCGCAGCCAGGCGCGGGCGCCGGCGACGGTGCCGACGATCTTGGCGCGGTTGCGGATGATGCCGGTGTCCTGCATCAGCCGCTCCACGTCGGCCTCGGTGAAGCGCGCGATGGCCTCTGGATCGAAGGCGGCGAAGGCGCGGCGGAAGCCGTCGCGCCGGCGCAGGATCGTGATCCACGACAGCCCGGCTTGGAAGCCGTCGAGAATCAGCTTCTCGTAGAGCGCGCGGCCGTCGTGCTCGGGCACGCCCCATTCGCCGTCGTGATAGGCGACGTAGAGCGGATCGAGCCCCGCCCACCAGCACCGGGCGCATCCGTCGGGATGGCGGACGAGGCCTTCGACCGGATGCGATGCCTCGGTCATTCAGTTCAGCCCGCCGCGACGTCCGGCATCGCGAAGCTGGCGAAGGCCGGGCGCTCCACGGTCAGCACCTTGCCGTCGGCGCGCAGCGGCTCGCCGGCCGCGATCGCGTCGGCGAGGCGGTCGAGGCGCAGCATCGCGAGGCCGCGCCCGGCGGCACGGCTCCCCGTCACGCCGAGCACCTTGGCGCCGGCGGTGATCTCGGAGCCGGGCGCGGCCGCCTCGCCCGCGGGATAGATGGCGGGCAGCATGCGGGTGCGGGCTGTGCCGCGGTGCTGCATCCGCGAGACCACCTCCTGGCCGACGTAGCAGCCCTTGCGGAAGTCGACGCCGCCGAGCTGGTCCATCAGCGCCTCGTGCGGGAAGGCGTCGCTGAACGGGAAGTCGCGCCCGCCCTCGGGGATCCCGAGCGCGATGCGGTGGGCGTGGTACTCCGCTTCGGACGCGTTCGCGGAGAAGGCGCCCGCCGCCGCGTAGAGCCGCGCGCCGAGGCCTTCGGCCCGGGCATCGGCCACGGCGTCGACCTCGGCGGCGGTGGTGGCGCCGTCCCAGGATGCGGCGATGGCGATGGTCGGATCGACCGCGATCTCGACCTTGGCGCGCAGGCGATAGAGGGTCAGGCGCTTGGCAAGCGCCGCAGCCTGCTCGGCCGGCACGTCGAGGCGGTACCCGTCGGCGATCCGCGAGATCAGGAAGTCGAACTGGATCTTGCCCTGCGGCGTCAGCAGGGCGCCGAGGCGCGCCTCCGCCTCGCCCAGCGTCTCGACGTTGCATGTGATCACGCCCTGGAGCAGGGCGGTGGCGTCCGGCCCAGTCACGGTGACGAGGGCGCGGTCCGGCAGCAGGGCGATCGGCATGGCAAGTCCTCACTCGGCCCGATCGGGCCTTCCAGGCCGCGCGATTGCGCGAGGATGAGGCGTGACATAAGCCGCCCGGGACCCGGCCTCAACCAAGGCGTTTCCGATGGCATCCCCGATGGACCAGCCCTTCGACCTCGTCCTCTCCGGCGGCACGGTGGTGAACCAGGACGGCACGCACCTTGCCGACCTCGGCATCCGCGGCGGGCGCATCGCGGCGATGGGCGACCTCGCGCAGGCAGCCAGTGCCGAGCGGCAGGATTGCGCCGGCCTGCACCTGCTGCCCGGCGTGATCGACACCCAGGTGCATTTCCGAGAGCCCGGCCTCGACCACAAGGAAGATCTCGAATCCGGCTCGCGGGCGGCCGTGATGGGCGGCGTCACCGCCGTGTTCGAGATGCCGAACACCAAGCCGCTCACCACCAGCGCGGACGCGCTCGCCGACAAGGTGGCCCGCGCGCATCACCGGATGCATTGCGATTTCGCGTTCTGGGTCGGCGGCACCCACGAGAACGTGGCGCAGCTCGCCGAATTGGAGCGGCTGCCCGGCGCCGCCGGCATCAAGGTGTTCGTCGGGTCCTCGACCGGGTCGCTGCTGGTCGAGGACGATGCGGGCGTGCGCGCCATCCTCACGGCGATCCGCCGCCGCGCCGCCTTCCACTCCGAGGACGAGCCGATGCTGCGCGCGCGCAAGGATCTCCGCGTCCCCGGCGACCCGTCCTCGCACCCGGTCTGGCGCTCGCCGGAGGTGGCGATGGCGGCGACGCGGCGGCTGGTGGCCTTGGCGCGGGAGACCGGCGCCCGCATCCACATCCTGCACATCTCGACCGGCGACGAGATGGACTACCTTGCCGACCACAAGGACGTGGCGAGCGTCGAGGTGACGCCGCATCACCTCACCCTCGACGGCGACGAGGCCTATGCGCGGCTCGGCACGCTCGTGCAGATGAACCCGCCGGTGCGCGGCGATGCGCATCGCCGAAGGATCTGGTGGGGACTCGGGCAGGGCGTCGCCGACATCCTCGGCTCGGATCACGCGCCGCACCAGCTCGACGAGAAGGCCAAGCCCTATCCGGACTCGCCCTCGGGGATGACCGGGGTGCAGACGCTGGTGCCGATCATGCTCGACCACGTCGCGGCCGGACGGCTGTCGCTCGAGCGCTTCGTCGACCTGACGAGCGCCGGGCCGAAGCGCCTGTTCGGCATCGCACGGAAGGGGCGGCTCGCGATCGGCTACGACGCCGACGTGACGGTGGTCGACCTCAAGCGCCGCGAGACGATCCGCAATGCCTGGATCGCCTCGAAGAGTGCCTGGACGCCCTACGACGGCAAGACCGTGACCGGATGGCCGGTGGGGACGGTGGTGCGCGGGGCCCGCGTGATGTGGGACGGTGTGCTGACCGCGCCGTCGCGCGGCGAGGCCGTGACCTTCGAAGAGGCGCTGGCACGGGCCTGAGCCCGCGCCAGCCGCGGCATCGGGCTCAGTGCTGGAGCGCGGTGGTGAAGGCGCCGCCGCGGATGCGCTCGGGAAATCCCTCGGCGTAGCGGGCGGTCGCCTCCTCGCCGTAGGTCATGACCAGTTCCTGGAAGGCGGCGAACAGGGCCGCCTGCGCCATGCAGTCGCCGTCGAGACCGTCGAGGCAGCCCTCGGCGAACGCCTCGGACACGTAGCCCAGGGCGGCGCGCTTCTCGTCCACGTCGGCTTCGAACGGGGCGGTCTGAGTGCTGTTCTGCATGGGGCGTCGCATCCGTTGCGCGCGGGCTGGAGGCCCGGCGTACGGAAAGGATGATAGGCGGCTCACGGGTCCGCGACCAGCCGGGAATTGCGAAGCGGTTAACGCGGATGGTCGAATACGACGGTTTCCCCGGATGCTTCTGCCGTGTGGCCGGTTTGCATCAACCGCCGAAACGGCCGGCCAGCGCGTGCGACAGGCGCTCCCCCTCGGCCACGAAGCGGCCCGCCGCCTCGTGCGCGGCCGGCGTGCAGACGCGGTAGGTGGAGGCGTAGCCGCGGTAGCCGCGGTTGTACGCCCCGGCGAGGCGGTCGCGCCGCCCGGGGGTGACGCCCTCGGCCTCGATCAGCGCCTTCATCCGGTTCGGCCACTCGGCAGCGTCGGCACCCGCGCACAGCTCGCGCAGGAAGGCCAGCGATCCGATGATCTCGGACAGCCGCGTGAGGTCGCGGTCGTAGGGTGCGGCCTGCTCCGGGGGCGGCGGGGGCGGCTCCTTCTCGGCAGGCTTCGGGGCTTGCCGCGCCGGGGGGCGCTGCTGCGCAAGCGCCGGAGCGTGCGCGGTAACGGCGAAGCCGGCGCCGACCGCGAGGACCGGCAGGATGAGGTGCAGGAAGGACGGCTTGCCGATCACGGGCGGTCCCCGGGTCGACGGGCGGCGACCTTTGCGAAGGCGTCCGCCAGCGTGTCGGCGAGACCCGGCGTCGTTTCGAGGTCGGCGATCTCGTCGCGCGTCGCCCAGCGGACGGCGAGGGCTTCGGGGCCGGCCTCCGGCTCGCCGCCGATCCAGAGGGCCGCATGGGGGTGGACAACGTAGTGATGGCGCACGCGACCGTCGGGCTCGCGCTGGATGATCTCGGTCGGCGGCAGGACGCCGATCATCTCGGCGTCGAGGCCGACCTCCTCCTTGAGCTCGCGCAGGGCGGCGTCGGCGATCGCCTCGCCGGCTTCGACCAGCCCGCCGGGGAGGGTCCAGACGCCGCGCATCGGCGCGTTGGCGCGCGCCGCCAGCAGCACCCGGTCGCCGCGGATCACCGCGATCGACGCGCCGACGAAGGGGCGCATGGGAAACAATCGCGCATCGGCCTCGCTCACGGCTTCGTCCCATCCGGCGCGACGACCGCGACGCGTCCGTCGGACAGGCCGACGAGGATGCGCACCTTCGTCCCGCGCCCGAGCGCGGCGACGCCGTAGGCGGCGGGGGCGGGCAGCGCGATCCGCGCGCGCTCCCTGATGCCGCCCTTCAGCGAGACCAGGGCGATGGCCGAATTGTCGGCGACGGGCAGAGCGAGGTCCGCCTGCGCGCTGCCTTCGCCCTCGACCGCGGTGGCGAGATCGACGTCGCCCGGGCCGGAGGCGTAGCCCGGCGCCTCGCCGGCGAGGGTGAAGGCGTCGACGGCGGGCGTCCAAAGCTGGAGGCGCCCGCCCTTCGCGAGAACCGCGGCGACCTGCGGCGACCCGGTCCCGCCGAAATCGGCGACGGCGGCGATCCGCAGCGGAGCGCCATCCTGGGAGGGCGTCCGGGCGGTGACGGCCCAGTCGCCGATACCGGCGCGGGTGACGAGGGCCAGACCCGACGCATCGCCGCCGCGGAGCGTCGCCGCGACGAAGGCCTGGCGTCCGGCGAGGCGCACGGCGCGCGGCCTCGCGAGGGCGAAGGTCGCGTCCGGGCCGGCGGCGACCGTCACGGTCGAGACCGGCACCGGCTTCGGATCGCCGCCCATCGCCACCGGCTGGCGCTCGCGGATGGTGAGGCCCGCCGCGGAGGGGGCGGCGCCGATCGCGCGGGTGGCCCCGGTCAGGTAGGCGGAGGCCGCACCCGACAGCGTACGGCGCGAGCCCGGAACGGCCCCGCGCGGTGTCTCGGCTGCCGTCAGTCCGTCGATCGCCTCGGCACCGAGCAGCGTCGTCCTGATCGCGCCGTCGACGAGGCTCAGGGCCGCGCCGCCCTCCTTGCCCCAGACCACGACGAGGGGCGCGCTCTCCTCCTCGCCGACGTCCGGCGCGGCCGGCGCCGCCGTCGGCCGGGCGAGCGGGATCAGCCCGGACGTCGCCACCGCGACGGCGACCTCGCTCCGCGGCCCGCGCATCGCGGTCGCCTGGAACGGCAGATCGAGGATCGTGACCGCCGGCTCGGCGGCGGCGGGCGTGGCGGCGAGAACGACGAGGAGCAACCAGCGGGACAGCCGGTCAGACATGCTGCCCGCCGTTGATGTGCAGCTCGGCGCCGTTCACGTAGGACGAGGCCTCGGTGCACAGGAAGTAGATCGCCTTGGCGACCTCGTCGGGCGTGCCGAGGCGGCGCTGCGGGATCTGCTCGACCAGCTTGTCGGTTCCGGGCGACAGGATCGCGGTGTCGATCTCGCCGGGCGAGATCGCGTTCACGCGCACGCCCAGCGGCCCGAAATCGGCGGCCATCTCGCGGGTCAGGCCGGCCAGCGCCGACTTCGAGGTGCCGTAGGCCGCGCCCGCGAACGGGTGGACGCGCGACCCGGCGATCGAGGTGACGTTGACGATCGACCCCTTGGCGCGGGCGAGCTCGTCGCGCAGGCCCTGGGCGAGCAGCACGGGCGCGAAGAAGTTCACCTGGAACACCCGCTGCCAGGTGGCGAAGTCGGTCGGCAGGGCGCCGAGGCGCTCGCCGTTCGGCCCCTTGGGCGAGATGCCGGCATTGTTGACCAGCGCGTGGAGCAGGCCGCCCTCGATCGACAGCCGCTCGGCGACCTCGCGGACCCCGCGCACGGTATCCTCGGCGTCGGCGAGGTCGACCTGGAGGTGGTCCTCCGGGCCCATCTCCCACGGGCAGTTCTCGGGAAAGGCGTGGCGCGAGCAGGTGATCACCCGCCATCCCGCCGCGGAGAAGCGCTTGACGGTGGCGTGGCCGATGCCCCGGCTCGCCCCGGTGAGCAGCATGACGCGACGGCGTTCGTTTCCGGGTATGGCCAAGGCCGTGCCTCGCTTCCGATCGGGGTCGGCGCCGGGGCACCCCGGCGGGCCGCCGCGCTGAGCCCAAGGTCTAAGCGCAGCCGGCCCGAAAATCCAGGGACTTCGCCGCGTCGCAACACCGGCGGGGACGCTTGACCAGGCACCGATGCGGCGGGATCACCTGGGCTCCGCAGCCCCTCGCACCGGATCGCCCCCTCATGCCGACCACGGCCCGCCCCACCGACCGCATGCCCGCCATTCCCGCGGATCGGCTCACCCCGGCGCAGCTCGCGGCGTCGGACGCGTTCTTCGCAGCGCGCAAGACGCCGGTCTTCGGCCCGTTCGTGCCGCTGCTGCGCAGCCCCGACCTGATGCTGCGCGCGAGCGACATGGGCCTATACCTGCGCTACGACAGCGTTCTGCCGCTCAGGATCAGCGAGTTCGCCATCCTGATCGTCGCCCGCGAGTGGAGCCAGCAGATCGAGTGGCAGATCCACCATCCGATCGCGCTGAAGGCCGGCGTCGACGCGGACGTGGCGCAGGCGATCGCGGAGGGCCGGCGACCGGAGGGCATGTCGGCCGAGGAAGCCGCGGTCTACGCGTTCTCGACCGAGCTCCAGCGCAACAAGGCGGTGAGCGACCCGACCTACGCGGCCCTCGTCGCGCTCTACGGCGAGCAGGGCGCGATCGATCTCACCGGGATCAACGGCTATTACGCCCTGCTCGCGATGACGATGAACGTCGCCCGCACCGCCCTGCCGGAAGGCGTCGCGCCGCCGCTGCCGCCCCTGATCCCGTAGCGGCTCCTCAGGGATAGAGGCGCGACCGGTCCCAGCCCTCGCCGTTGCGGGTGAACCGGACGCGGTCGTGCAGGCGGTAGTCGCCGTTGCGCCAGAACTCCATCGCCACCGGGGCGATCCGGAACCCGGTCCAGTTCTCCGGCCGCGGAACCGGCCCGTCCTCGTAGCGGGCCGACAGCTCCGCCACCTCCGCCATCAGCGCGTCGCGGCCCGCGAGCGGGCGCGACTGGCGGCTGGCGATGGCGCCGAGCCGGCTGTCGCGGTGGCGGCTGGCGAAGTAGGCGTCCGCCTCCTCGGGCGTCACTCGCGACACCGGACCGCGGACGCGGATCTGCCGGCGCAGGCTCTTCCAGTGCAGCACGAAGGCGGCCTGCGGGTTGGCGGCGAGCTCCTCGCCCTTGGCCGATTCGACGTTGGTGTAGAAGACGAAGCCGCGCTCGTCGAAGCCCTTCAGCAGCACCATCCGCACGTCCGGCAGGCCGTCCGCGCCTGTGGTGGCCAGCGCGATCGCGTTGGCGTCCTCGGGCTCGGATTCCGTCGCCTCTTCCATCCAGGCGGCGAACAGGCCGAACGGATCGTCGCTCAGGGTGAAGTCGGCGGCATCCGGGACCGCATCGCGCCCGCCCGACTCATCGATCTTTAACGCGTCCACGACTTAATCCTCCGTTGTGAGATCCGGGTCGGGGGGCACCGACGTTGGAGCACACTTACGCGCCATCTCGTCTTGGGTTCAGGGTCTCGGGTTCAGGTGTAATGCGTCGTCGCGACAAGAAGGAAGGGGCTGCGGCGATGCCGCGGGGGGAAGCGCGGGCGGGTCGGCTCGCGCCGGTGGCACTGGCCGCGGGTCTCGCGTCGATGCTCTGCGGCTGCAGCCAGCCACTCCTGATCTTCCGAGCGGATGCCAATCCCGAGGCCAGGGCGGAGACCGTCGCCGACGAGCCGATCGTCACCGGCAGCATCAGCCGGCGCCCGACGAGCTTCGGCTCGGACCTGGGCGAAGAGGATTGGCGCCGCGCCTACGCCGCACTCTCGGTCGCCCTCGACCCGCAGGGCAATGGCAAGCCGGTGAAGTGGGACAACCCCGAGACCAGCCTGCGCGGCACGATCAACCCGACCGGCCTGCCCTACGTCGCCCACGACCTGATCTGCCGCGATTTCCTCGCCAGCGTGATCGCCCCCGGGAACAACCGCTTCGTGCGCGGCACCGGTTGCAAGCCGTCCGGCGGCGAGTGGGAACTCAAGCGCATCCGCACCGGCAAGGCCGGATCGGGCAAGACGAGCTGAGCGCGAACGATGCGAGGCGGCTCGGCCGCGTGACGCGTTCGGGTTGACGCCGGCCGCGCTTGCGCCGAGTCTCGTCGCCCCTACGTTGCGCGAGAGCAACAGGCCGCCCACATGCGGCCTGGATGGCCGCTGCTCCACAGCCGGCGCGAAACCACGAAGTTCAAGAGACCGATGCGCAATCCCTACGAGGTGCTGGGCGTCCCCAAGGGCGCCGGCGAGGCCGAGATCAAGAAGGCCTACCGCAAGCTCGCCAAGACCTACCATCCGGACACCAACAAGGACGCGAAGGCGAAGGATCGCTTCGCCGAGGCGAACGCCGCCTACGAGATCCTCGGCGAGCCGGAGAAGCGCCGCCAGTTCGACCGCGGCGAGATCGACGCCGACGGCAAGCCGCGCGCGACCGGGTTCGAGGGCTTCGGCGGCGGCCGCGCCGGCGGGTTCGACTTCAACAACGCGGCCCGCGGCCGCGGCGGCCCGGCGGGGGGCGTCGGGGAGGACATCTTCTCCCATCTGTTCGGCGAGGCGTTCCGCGCCGGCGGCGCCGGGCCGGGCCAGCGCCCGCCCGCCCGCGGCGAGGACGTGGCGGCCGAGCTCGGCGTCACCCTCGAGCAGATCGGCAGCGAGGAGAAGCTGCGGGTCGGCCTGCCGGGCGGCCGCGAGTTCGACGTGATGATCCCGAAGGGCGTCGTGGACGGGCAGACGATCCGCCTGCGCGGCCTCGGCTCGCCCGGCGGCCCGCGCTCCGAGCCGGGCGATGCGCTGCTGACGATCCGGGTGCTGCCGCATGCCCGCTTCACCGTCGAGGGCGCGGACCTGCGCGCCACCGTCGACCTGCCGCTCGAGGATGCGGTGCTCGGCGGCGCGATCCGCGTGCCGACCCTGACCGGCGCGGTCGAGATGAAGATGCCGCCGATGACCTCGTCCGGCCGCACCTTCCGCCTCCGCGGCAAGGGCCTGCCGAAGAAGGACGGCACCCGCGGCGACCTGCTCGCCGTCACCGCGATCCAGCTGCCCGCGGACGACGCGGCCCTGACCGAGTTCGTGAGGAGCCGGCGCACCGCGCGGGCCGAGTAGCCGGCGGCGTATCGCGCCGATCCGGCGGACTTCCGTCCCCGACGCGCCTCCGCTAAGGATGCCTCCGGCGCGAGACCGCCGCCCCGTCAAGCGGGGCGGCCGGGAGTCCCGGGTGCCGAAGCGAATTTTCGGGTGTGGCATGGCGGCTTTCGACGCAACGGACGAGCAGGGCGCGGGCAGGAACGCCGCGCCGGGCAGCAACCTGCTCGCGGGCAAGCGCGGCCTCGTGCTCGGCGTCGCCAACAACCGCTCGATCGCCTGGGGCATCGCCAAGAGCGCGCATGCCCACGGTGCCAAGCTGGCCTTCACCTACCAGGGCGACGCCCTGAAGAAGCGCGTCGAGCCCCTGGCGCGCGAGCTCGACGCCCACGTCGTCGGCCATTGCGACGTCACCGACCCGGCCTCGATCGACGCGGTGTTCGCGGCGACCGCCGAGATCTTCCCCGAGGGCATCGATTTCGTCGTCCACTGCATCGCCTTCTCGGACAAGGACGAGCTGACCGGGCGCTACGTCGAGACGACCGAGGCGAACTTCACCAAGTCGCTCATGATCTCGTGCTACTCGTTCACGGCCGTCGCGCAGCGCGCCGAGAAGATCATGCCGAACGGCGGCTCGCTCCTGACGCTGACCTATTACGGCGCCGAGAAGTGGATGCCGCACTACAACGTCATGGGCGTCGCCAAGGCCGCGCTCGAAGCCTCGGTGCGCTACCTCGCCGCCGATCTCGGCCCCTCGAACATCCGCGTCAACGCGATCTCGGCCGGCCCGATCAAGACGCTCGCCGCCTCCGGCATCGGCGACTTCCGCTACATTCTGAAGTGGAACGAGTACAACGCCCCCCTGCGGCGCACGGTGACGATCGGCGAGGTCGGCGAGACCGCCGCCTACCTGATCTCCGACATGTCCCGCGGCATGACCGGCGAGATCCTGCACGTCGACGCCGGCTACCACGTGGTCGGCATGAAGAACCCCGAGGCGCCGGACCTGAGCCTCGACAAGGATTGAGGGCGGGCGCGCCGGCGAAGGCCGGCGTCAATCACCGTCCTCGAAATTCCCCGACAGCTTCAGTCCCGCGATCCAGGTCGCGCCCTGGCGCTTGATCACGCGGTGGGGCTTCGCGCCCCGCTCGTCGAGGATTGCGTCGGCCAGCCGTTCGGAATGGGTCACGAGCCAGACCTGCGTGCGTTCGGCCGCCTTGACGATCATGCGAGCGAGGGGAGCCAGCAGGTCAGGGTGCAGGCTCGCCTCGGGCTCGATCAGGGCGACGAAAGGCGGAAGCCGGTAGGCGAGCAGGGCTCCCGCGAGGGCGAGGAACCGGAGCGTCCCATCGGAGAGCTCGGAGGCTTCGAAGATCCGCTTCGGATAATCGGGAAACACCATCCCGAACCGTGCCTCGCGGCGCCGTCAGTCCGGCACGACCAGATCCGTGATGCCCGCCACTGCTTCCGGAAACTGCGGGTCCATCGCGTCCAGCGTGTCGGCGATGGTGCGGGCGATGACGAGGTTGCGGAACCACTTCCGGTTGGCCGGCACCACGTGCCAGGGCGCATGCGGCGTCGAGCATCGGGTCAGCGCGTCCGAGAACGCCGCCTGATAGGCATCCCAGGACTTGCGCTCGACCAGGTCGGCCGGATCGAACTTCCAGTGCTTGTCCGGGTTCGCGATCCGCGCTTCAAGGCGCTGCTTCTGCTCGTCCTTCGAGATGTGCAGGAAGAATTTCAGGATGTGCGTCCCCGATTCGGTGAGCAGGCGCTCGAAGTCGTTGATCAAGCCGTAGCGCGCCTGCCAGACCGGCTCCGGCACCAGGCCCTTCACGCGCACCACCAGCACATCCTCGTAGTGGCTGCGGTTGAACACACCGATCATCCCGCGCCCGGGCGTGCGCTGGTGGTATCGCCACAGGAAGTCGTGCTCGCGCTCCTCGGTCGACGGCACCTTGAACGAGGCGACCGTGCAGCCTTGCGGGTTCACGCCTTCCAGGACCGCGCGGATCGTGCCGTCCTTTCCGCCGGTGTCGATCGCCTGGAACACCACGAGCAGGCTGCGCTGCCGCTCGGCGTAGAGCTTTTCCTGAAGCGCCTGGATCCGCGTGCGCTCGGTGGCGAGCGCCGCCTTCGCCCAGTCCTTGTCGAAGCCGCCGTCGGCGTTGGCGTCGACCTTCGCGAGATTGAACCGGCTGCCCGGCACGACGGTGACGATGCCGTCGGCCGCCGCGACGGTGGCGGGCGCGTGCGCATCGATCAGCGCGGGCGCGATGCCTGCGATCTCGGCCGTCGCGGCCGCCCAGAGAGAAGAGGAAGGCGCCTTGCGCCGGGCATCCTCGGCGGAACGGTCCGGCGACTTTGTCACACCGGCTGTCCCCGCCTTCTGGCGCCGATCCGTCTTGCGGTGCTTCTTGCTCATGGACAGACCTTCTACCGACCGATCGCGTCCCGGCCTAGATCGGGCACCCGCCTTGCATCCGAGGGCGACCCGAGCCCTTCAGACCGCCATGCCCGATGGACGCCACGCTCATGAACCCGCCCGCGCAGCCGCCGCGAGACCTTCGCTCAGGACGCGACCGGTGAGAACGCCGACCGGAACCGCCGGAGCGTGAGGCCCATCCCGACGATCTACTTCATCCGGCACGGGCAGACCGACTGGAACGCCGAGGGGCGCTTGCAGGGGCAGCGCGACATCGGCCTCAACGCCGTCGGGCAGGGGCAGGCGGCGGACGCCGCGGACCGGCTCGCGGCGCTCGCGGGCGACCGGCTCGCCGAGGCCGACTTCATCGCGAGCCCCCTGAGCCGCACGCGGCGCACCATGGAGATCCTGCGCGACCGCCTCGGCCTCGCGCCGACCGAGTACCGCAGCGATCCCCGGCTGATGGAGATCCATTTCGGGGCGTGGGAAGGGCAGACCTGGGCCGAGATCCGCCGTCGCGATCCCGGCGGCGCCGGCGCCCGCGACCGCGACCGCTGGGGCTATCGCCCCTCGGGCAGCGGCGCCGAGAGCTACGCGATGCTGACCGAGCGCGTCGCGCCGGTCTTTTCCGACCTGGCGCCGGCCACCGTCGTGGTCGCCCATGGCGGCGTCGCCCGCGCGATGCTGGTGGCGCTCGGCCACCTCGACATCAAGGCCGCCCCGCGGATCGCCGTCCGCCAGGGCTCGGTGCTCGTCGTGGACGCGGCCGGATGGCGCTGGGCCTGAGGTTTGTCGCCGACCGTTCAAGACCCGTTCAAAGGTCCGGTATACAGCGAGGTCTCGGGGCCGGTTCGCACGGCCTCGACCCGATCGGCGGACTGCCTCGATAACGGCACGATCCCGCGTCAGGAACGCGCTCCGATCGCCGGCCGGGTGCGCATGCGAGACAGACGGGAACCCAGCTCCGCCCGGAGCTGGCAGCGGAGCATGCGATGAGTAGCCTCGGCGAGATGATCCGGCCCGAAGCGGACCGGCACCCCGCGGCGACCCCGTCCGACCGGGCCGTGCTGCGCGGCCCGGTGCGTCCCGACCTGATCCGCGACGAGGTTCTTGGCGAGATCTTCGCCGAGACCGCGCGGGCACGGCCGGACCATCCGGCGCTGATCGACGGCGCCGCCAAGGACGCGTCAGGCCGGAACCCGCATCTCACCTATGCCGAGGTCTTCGCCCGCGCCGGACGGATCGCGGCGGGTCTCGCACATCGCGGGATCGGGCCGGGCGACGTGGTCGGCCTGTGGATGGCGCGCGGGCCGGACCTGCTCACCGCCCAGATCGGGATCACGCTGTCCGGCGCCGCCTGGCTGCCGTTCGACGCCGAGGCGCCGGCCGACCGGGTCGCGGTCTGCCTCGGCGACGCCGCCGCGAAGGCCCTGCTGGTCTCCGAGGCGCTGGCCCCGGGCGCGCCCGACGTCGCGCCGGCCCTGACGCTCGATGCGCTGCTCGCCGGCACGCCCGCGGACGCGGCGACGCCGGACCTTCGCGCCGGCGGCCTGACGCCGCAGCATCCCGCCTACCTGATCTACACCTCCGGCTCGACCGGCGTGCCGAAGGGCATCGTCATCAGCCACGCCAACATCTGCCACTTCCTGCGCTCCGGCAACGCGCTCTACGGGATGGCGCCGGATGACGTGGTCTTCCAGGGCGCTTCGGTCGCCTTCGACCTCTCGATGGAGGAGATCTGGGTCCCGTACCTCGTCGGCGCGACGCTGTTCGTCGCGAGCCCGGCGATGATGGGCGACGTCGAGTCGCTGCCCCGGATCATCGCCGAGGCCGGGGTCACGGTGATCGACACCGTGCCGACGCTGCTGGCGATGATCACCGCAGACCTGCCGAGCGTGCGGCTGATCCTGCTCGGCGGCGAGGCGCTTCCCGAGCCGCTGGTCGCACGCTGGGCGACGCCTTCGCGAAAGCTGTTCAACACCTACGGGCCGACCGAGGCCACGGTGGTCGCGACCGCCGCCGAGATGCGGCCGGGCGTGCCGGTGACCATCGGCGGCCCAATCGCGAACTACTCGGTCTACGTCGCCGGCGAGGACCTGCGCCTGCTCGGGCGCGGCGAGCCGGGCGAGCTGCTGATCGGCGGCCCCGGCGTCGCGAAGGGCTACCTGCAGCGGCCGGAGCTGACCGCGGACAAGTTCATCGCCAACCCCTACGCCTCGGACGGCGCCGACCCGCTGCTCTACCGCTCGGGCGACGCGGTCTCGCTCGACGCCGGCGGCAACATCCTGTTCCACGGCCGCATCGACGATCAGGTCAAGATCCGCGGCTTCCGCGTCGAACTCGGCGAGATCGAGTCGCGGATCCAGGCCCAGCCCGGGATCGCCCAGGCCGCGGTGGTGCTGCGCAACGACGACGGCGTCGACCGGCTGGTCGCGTTCATCGTGCCGGACCGCGGCCACGACCTCGACCGCGCGGCTTTGCGCCGGACGCTGGCCGAGCAGATGCCGCCCTACATGGTGCCCGGCCATTTCGAGGCGGCCGAGGTTCTGCCGCGCCTCACCTCCGGCAAGGTCGACCGCAAGGCGCTTCGCGTCGCGACGCTCACCATCGTCGATGCCGACGGCGAGCAGGAGCCCCCGGAGAACCAGACCGAGGCGGCGCTGCTGGCCGCCGCCAAGCAGGTCTTCGGCAACCAGCCGATCGCGCTCGAGGGCGACTTCTTCTCCGACC
The DNA here is from genome assembly GCF_022829705.1 of Methylobacterium sp. E-025. Taxonomy (NCBI): domain Bacteria; kingdom Pseudomonadati; phylum Pseudomonadota; class Alphaproteobacteria; order Hyphomicrobiales; family Methylobacteriaceae; genus Methylobacterium; species Methylobacterium sp. E-025. The sequence goes on along the minus strand of NZ_JAKSYR010000048.1, from coordinate 14,822 downwards.
TCGGCGGCCATTCGCTGCTCGCCGCCCGCTTCGTCGGAGCCGTGCGCGAGGCCCCGGCGCTCGCCGGCATCACGTTGCAGGACGTCTACCGCGAGCGCACCCTGCGCCGGATCTCGGACGCGCTGATCGCCCGCACCGGCGGCGCCGGCATCGAGACCGCGATCCGCGACCTCGCCTTCGTGCCGCCGCCGCTCCGGCGCCGCGCGCTGTGCGGGCTCGCCCAGGCGGTGGCCCTGCCGTTCGTGATCGCGCTCGCGACCGCGCAATGGCTCGGCATCTTCGTCACCTACCTGCTGCTCACCGGCGGCGGCCTCGGCTTCTTCGGCGAGCTCGGCGTGCTGCTCCTCGTCTACGTGGCGATCAACGCGGTGACGGCGACCATCGCGGTCGCGGCCAAGTGGCTCGTCCTCGGCCGCACGAAGCCCGGCCGCTACCCGCTCTGGGGCGCGTATTATTTCCGGTGGTGGCTGGCGCAGCGCCTGGCGCCGCTGGTCCACGTCAAGTGGCTGCAGGGCTCACCCGCGATCGCCGTCTACCTCCGCCTGATGGGCGCGAAGGTCGGCCGCGACACCCTGATCTCCGACATCGAGATCGGTGCCCCGGACCTGCTCTCGATCGGCGACGGCGCGTCGCTCGGCGGCCGCCTCGTCGTCGCCAACGCCGAGATCGTTGGCAACGAGCTGGTGATCGGACGGGTCGAGATCGGCCGGGACGTGGCGGTCGGCACCTCCTGCGTCCTCAGCCACGACACGGTGATCGCCGACAACGCCGAGATCGCCGACCTCACCACCGTTCCGGCCGGCACGCGCATCGGCGCCGCAGAGCGCTGGGACGGCTCGCCCGGACGAAAGGTCGGGATGGCCGACGTCGCGGAGCTTCCGGAGCAGGCCCCGGCCTCGGCCCGGCGCCAGGCCGGCTTCGGGGCGATCTACCTCCTGCTGCTCGGCGCGATCCCCGCCGTCGGCCTGCTGCCGATCTTCCCGGCGTTCTTCATCTTCGACCAGATCTCGGACTCGCTCTCCGACATCACCGACATCGACTACCACTGGTACCTGCCGCTGCTGACATGGCCCACCGCCATGCTGATGACCGCCGGCACGGTGCTGCTCATCGCCGGCATCCGCTGGCTGGTGCTGCCGCGGCGGCGCTCGGGCACCTACTCGATCTGGTCCGGCTTCTACCTGCGCAAGTGGTCGGTGGCGCTCGCCGCCGAGGTGACGCTGGAGACGCTCTCCTCGCTGTTCGCCACCGTCTACATGCGGGCGTGGTACCGCCTGATGGGCGCCCGGATGGGGGAGGGCGCCGAGATCTCGACCAACCTCGGCAGCCGCCACGACCTCGCCGAGGTCGGCAGCCGCAACTTCATCGCCGACGAGGTGGTCTACGGCGAGGAGGAGATCCGCCGCGGCTGGATGCACCTCCAGCCGGCCCGCACGGGCGCGCGGGTGTTCGTCGGCAACGACGCAGTGGTGCCGCCGGGCGCCGACATCCCCGACGATGTGCTGATCGGCATCAAGTCGAAGCCGCCGGCCAACGAGGAGATGGCGCCGGGCGACACCTGGTTCGGCTCGCCGCCGATCAAGCTGCCGTCGCGCCAGCGCGTCGACGTCGGAACGCTGGCCCAGACCTACGAGCCGGGCACGCTGGTCAAGCTCCGCCGCGGCGTGTTCGAGGCGTTCGCGACCTCGTTCTCGCCGATGCTGTACATCACCCTCGCGATCACCGCGATCGACTGGTACTTCTACCCGGCGATCCTCGAGCGCGACTGGAGCGGGCTCGCCGTCAGCTTCGTCACGGTCAGCGTCGCGATCGCGCTGATCCAGTCCGCCGCCGTCATCGGCATGAAGTGGGCGCTGATGGGCGTCTATCAGCCCGGCATGCGGCCGATGTGGTCGTGGTGGGCGATGCGCACCGAGGCCATCGCGGTCGCCTATTGGGGCCTGGCCGGCAAGGTGTTGCTTGAGCACCTCCAGGGCACGCCGTTCCTGCCCTGGGCGCTGCGGCTATTCGGGGTGAAGGTCGGCGAGGGCGTGTGCATGCTCACCACCGACATCACCGAGTTCGACTGCGTGACGATCGGCGACTTCGCCACCATCAACCGCACCGCCGCCCTGCAGACCCACCTCTACGAGGACCGGATCATGAAGGTCGGCCGCGTCGTGATCGGCCGCGGCGTTTCGGTCGGCGCATTCTCGACGGTGCTCTACGACACCAAGGTCGGCGACTACGCGCGGCTTCGGCCCCTCACCATCGTGATGAAGGGCGAATCGATCCCGGCGCATTCGGAATGGGAAGGCGCACCGGCCGTGCCGGTGGTGCTGACCGCACCGGCCGATCGCGCGGTGGCGTGATCCGGTCGCGGGCGCGAGGCGGGAAAAAGGGCAGGCCGCCCGTTCGGCGCCTGCCCGCTGCGAGGCCCGCTCGAACGAAGTGGCCTCAGGCCACCTCGTCCTTCTTGCCGAGGCGCTTGTCGAGGTAGGTGTCGACCGTCTGGGTCAGCTCGTCGACGCGCCCGTCGAAGAAGTGGTTGGCGCCCTCGACCATCTGGTGCTCGATGATGACGCCCTTCTGGGTCTTCACCTTCTCGATCACCGGCATGACCTCGCGGGCCGGGGCCACACGATCCTCGGAGCCGTGCACGAACAGGCCGGAGGAGGGGCAGGGCGCAAGGAAGGTGAAATCGTAGCGGTTGGCCATCGCGGCGATCGAGATGAAGCCCTCGATCTCGGGGCGGCGCATCAGCAGCTGCATCCCGATCCACGAGCCGAACGAGACGCCGGCGATCCAGCAAGACTTGGCCTCGGGGTTGACCGACTGCACCCAGTCGAGCGCGGCGGCGGCGTCCGACAGCTCGCCCGAGCCGTGGTCGAAGGCGCCCTGGCTACGGCCGACGCCGCGGAAGTTGAAGCGCAGGGCCGCGAAGCCGCGATTGGCGAACGTGTAGAAGAGGTTGTACACGATCTGATTGTTCATCGTGCCGCCGAACTGGGGGTGCGGATGCAGCACGATCGCGATCGGCGCGCCCCGCTTCTTGGGGGCCTGATAGCGACCCTCCAGTCGGCCGGCGGGACCGGTGAAGATGACCTCGGGCATAGTGTCCTCGACTCCTGTGGCCATGCCGGGCGAGTCCGCCTGCCCGGATGGCCGTGTACGCCTCGACCTGCGCGGTCGCGCGACCGCCTTGACTCGCCCCGCGCCCGACGTAAAAGCGCTCTTAGAATAATTCTAGGCGATTAGAACTGTTCTAAACAGCGCGGCAGCGGGGTCTTCCCCGACCAGCCTGGAAACGCCGTTCGGCGGTTCGAAACCGTGTCGACGGCGCGGCTTAGCACGCCGACCCGGTGCCAAAGCAAGGAAATGTCGCATCTTTCGCCAGTCGGAGAACGGATGACAGCGGACCGCGCCTATCTCGACCACAACGCCACCTCTCCGGTCCGTCCGGCGGTGTCGCAGGCGGTCGTGCGGGCGCTGGCGCTGCCCGGCAACCCGTCCTCCGTCCATGCCGAGGGGCGTGCGGCGCGGGCGATGCTCGAGGATGCCCGCGACAAGCTCGCCCGCCTCGTCGGTGCCGCTGCGTCTCAAGTCACCTTCACCAGTGGCGGCACCGAGGCGGCCAACGCCGTCCTGTCCGGCGCGCTCCGCCGCCGGGGGAGCTCCGCACCGACGCGGCTTCTGATCGGCGCGACCGAGCACCCCTGCGTCACGGCCGGCCACCGCTTCCCGGCCGACGCCGTCGAGGTGCTTCCGGTCCTGACTTCCGGCGTGCTCGACCTCGATGCGCTGGCGGCGCGGCTCGACGCCCTTCGCGACCTGGACGTGCTCGTTTCGGTGCACACGGCCAACAACGAGACCGGCGTGGTGCAGCCGATCGCCGCCGTCGTGGCCCTGGCGAGGCGGCACGGCCGCACCCTCGTGCACAGCGACGCGGTGCAGGCGGTCGGCAAGATCCCGGTCGATTTCGCTGCGCTCGGGCTCGATGCGCTGACCCTGTCCGGGCACAAGTTCTCGGCGCCGAAGGGCGTCGGCGCGCTGGTGCTGCGGGACGACGCGCAGCTCGACGCGGCCTTCGTCCGCGGCGGCGGCCAGGAGGCGCGGCTGCGCTGCGGCACCGAGAACCTTCCCGGGCTCGTCGGGATGGGCGAGGCGGCGGAGATCGCCCGCCTCGCGCTGGATACGGAATCCCGGCGCGTCGCGCAGCTGCGCGACGCGCTGGAGGAGGCGGCGCTGGCCCGCGCGCCGGACGGGGTGGTGTTCGGCCGTGACGCCGAGCGGTTGCCGAACACCCTGTGCTTCGCGGTGCCGGGGCTCGATGCGCCGACCGCCATGATCGCCTTCGATCTCGCCGGCGTGGCGGTGTCGTCGGGATCGGCCTGCGCGTCGGGCAAGGTGGCGCGGTCGCCGGTCCTGGCCGCGATGGGCGTGAGCCCTGCGTTGGCCGCGGGGGCGCTACGCGTCAGCCTCGGCTGGAATACGGGGGAGGGCGACACTGCGCGCTTCCTCGGTGCCTTCGAACGGGTCGTCGAGACCCTATATAGACGGCGAGGGCTTGCGGCCTGAGCGCCGCGCCGACGCCATCTCACATGGAAGCCTCCGGTCCTTGAAACCGGCGATGCTTAGGAGACGCTGATGCCTGCCGTGCAGGAAACCATCGATCGGGTCCGCTCGATCGACCTCGACCAGTACAAGTACGGCTTCGAGACCACCATCGAGATGGAGAAGTCCGAGAAGGGCATCTCCGAGGATGTGGTGCGCTTCATCTCGGCCAAGAAGGACGAGCCGGAGTGGATGCTCGCTTGGCGGCTCGACGCCTACAAGCGCTGGCAGACCATGCAGGAGCCGGACTGGGCCCGCGTCGCCTACGACAAGGTCGACTACAACAACATCTACTACTACGCCGCGCCGAAGCGTCCGGCGGCGATGTCGCTCGACGAGATCGACCCCGAGATCCTGAAGACCTACGAGAAGCTCGGCATCCCGCTCCGCGAGGTCGAGGTGCTGGAGGGCATCGCCCCCGAGCGCCGGGTCGCCGTGGACGCCGTGTTCGACTCCGTCTCGGTCGCGACGACGTTCAAGGCCGAGCTGTCGAAGGCCGGCGTGATCTTCATGCCAATCTCGGAGGCGATCCGCGAGTACCCGGACCTCGTCAGGAAGTACCTCGGCTCGGTCGTGCCGGTGACCGACAACTTCTTCGCGACGCTGAACTCGGCCGTCTTCTCGGACGGCTCGTTCGTCTACATCCCGCCGGGCGTGCGCTGCCCGATGGAGCTGTCGACCTACTTCCGCATCAACGAGCGCGACACCGGCCAGTTCGAGCGCACGCTGATCATCGCCGACAAGGGCTCCTACGTCTCGTATCTCGAGGGCTGCACCGCCCCGAAGCGCGACGACAACCAGCTGCACGCCGCGGTGGTCGAGCTCGTCGCCCTGGAGGACGCCGAGATCAAGTACTCGACCGTCCAGAACTGGTACCCGGGCGACAACGAAGGCAAGGGCGGCATCTACAATTTCGTGACCAAGCGCGGCGATTGCCGCGGCGACAACTCGAAGATCTCGTGGACGCAGGTCGAGACCGGCTCGGCGATCACCTGGAAGTACCCGTCCTGCATCCTGCGCGGCGACAATTCCCGCGGCGAGTTCTACTCGATCGCGGTGTCAAACGGCATGCAGCAGGTCGATTCCGGCACCAAGATGATCCACCTCGGCAAGAACACCACCAGCCGGATCATCTCGAAGGGCATCTCGGCGGGCCGCTCGCAGAACACCTATCGCGGCCTCGTCTCGGCGCACAAGAAGGCCTCGAACGCGCGCAACTTCACCAATTGCGACAGCCTGCTGATCGGCGACCAGTGCGGGGCGCACACCGTGCCCTACATCGAGTCGAAGAACGCGTCCGCGGTGTTCGAGCACGAGGCCACCACCTCGAAAATCTCCGAGGACCAGAAGTTCTACTGCCTGCAGCGCGGCCTTTCCGAGGAGGAAGCGACCGCGCTCATCGTCAACGGCTTCGTCCGCGACGTGCTGCAGCAGTTGCCGATGGAGTTCGCGGTCGAGGCTCAGAAGCTGATCTCGATCAGCTTGGAAGGCTCGGTGGGGTAGGCAACACGCCATGGCCTTCGCGTTCGACACCCTGAAGTTCACCCACTTGAACAGGTGGGTGTCGGACGCGAGCAGACCGTCGCGCGCGCTGAACCGGCACGCGACATGATCATCGCCGATTCCGCGACCAAGGCGGATTTGGCGGATATGGAGAAGACGCTGAGGTTGGACCTCAAGGCGTTGAAGGCGGGGATCGACGGTTCGCTGCGCGAACTCGAACTCCGAATGAACGTGAAGCTCGGGGCGATCATCGCGGCCGCTGTCGCCGTGATCGCAGCGCTTCAAAAATTTCTCTGACGGGACCGCAGGGCGATACCGTCGCACACCATCTTCGGGACTACGCGAACATGCTCGAAATCAAGAACCTCGTCGTGCAGATCGAGGACAACCGCATCCTCAACGGCCTGAACCTCACCGTGAACGACGGCGAGGTCGCCGCGATCATGGGTCCGAACGGCTCCGGCAAGTCGACGCTCTCCTACGTCATCGCCGGCAAGGAGGACTACGAGGTCCTCGACGGCGAGATCCTGCTCGACGGCCAGAACGTGCTGGAGATGGGCGCGGACGAGCGCGCCGCGGCCGGCGTGTTCCTCGCCTTCCAGTATCCGCTGGAGATCCCGGGCGTCGGCACGATGACCTTCCTCAAGGCCTGCCTCAACGCCCAGCGCCGCGCCCGCGGCGAGGCCGAGATCGCGACCCCGGACTTCATCCGCCAGGTCAACGCGGCGGCCGAGAAGCTCGAGATCAACAAGGACATGCTCCGCCGCGCCCTCAACGTCGGGTTCTCCGGCGGCGAGAAGAAGCGCATGGAGATCCTGCAGATGGCGCTGCTGCAGCCGAAGTTCTGCGTGCTCGACGAGACGGATTCCGGCCTCGACATCGACGCGTTGCGCATCGTCTCCGAGGGCGTCAACGCCCTGCGCGCGCAGGGCCGCTCGTTCCTGGTCATCACCCACTACCAGCGCCTGCTCGACTACATCGTGCCCGACACCGTGCACGTCATGTCGAAGGGCCTGATCGTGAAGACCGGCGGCAAGGAGCTCGCCAAGGAACTCGAGGCCTCCGGCTACGCCGAGTACCGCACCAACGAGGCTGCGTAAGCCCATGGCCGACATCGCCAATCTCCGCACCAGCGCCGAGACCGGTCTCTCGACCCTGTTTGAGACCGCCCGCAAGGGTTTCGGCAGCGAAACCGCGATCTCCCGCGAGGAGGCGTTCCGCTTCTTCGAGGCCGCCGGCCTGCCGAGCCGCCGCGTCGAGGCGTTCAAGTACACCGACCTGCGTGCCGCGATGCAGGAAGCCGCGCCGCCGGCCGAGACGCCGGCGCTCGACCTCGCCACGTCCGCCGTCGCCGCCGCGACCGCGTTCTCGGCGGTCGAGGCGGTGCGCCTGACCTTCGTCAACGGGCACCTGATCCGCGAGCTGTCCGATCTCGATCGCGTGCCCGCCGGCGTCTCGGTATCGCCGCTGAACGAGGCCCTGAGCCGGGGCGATGCGCGCCTGAAGAACCTTGCGCCGGTGGCGCAGGCCCGCGAGAACCCGATCTATCAGCTGAACACCGCCTTCCTTGCCGACGGCGCGCTGATCTCGGTGGAGGCTGGCGCCAAGGTCGAGACCCCGCTGCACCTGCGCTTCGTCGGCGCCGGGGCGGAGGGCTTCTCCACCGCGACGCGCGTTCTGGTCGAGGTCGCCGACGGCGCCGAGTTCACCTTGCTCGAGACGCACGAGGGCCCGAACGGGCTGACCTACCAGCCGAACGACGCCCTCGACGTCCATGTCGGCAAGCATGCCGCCTTCCGGCACGCGCGGATCAACCGCGAGGGCGACAAGGCGATCGCGCTCTCGACCATCAGCGTGCGGCTCGACGACGAGTCGAGGCTGGAGACGGTGAACCTCGTCACCGGCGCCGTGCTGTCGCGCCACCAGATCTACATGCACGTGGCCGGCGAGAACGTGAACGCGGTCGTCAACGGCGCGGCGATGCTCGGCGACGGGCAGCTCGCCGACTCGACGCTGCTGGCCGACCATGCTGCGGTCGGCGGCGTCGGCCGCGAGATGTTCAAGACGGTGATCGACGGCGACGCCACCGGCGTGTTCCAGGGCAAGATCATCGTCCGCCAGGTCGCGCAGAAGACCGACGGCAAGATGAAGTCCGATTGCCTGCTCCTCTCCGACGAGGGGCAGATGATGAACAAGCCGGAGCTCGAGATCTTCGCCGACGACGTCGCCTGCGGCCACGGAGCCACCTGCGGCGCCCCGGACCAAGACCTGCTGTTCTACCTCATGGCGCGCGGCCTGCCGAAGCCGATCGCCGAGAGCCTGCTGGTGCAGGCCTTCGTCGGCGAAGCGGTGGAGTCGGTCACGCACGAGGGCGCCCGCGCGGCGCTCATCGGCGAGATCGAGGCTTGGCTGGCCTCGCGGGGGTGATCGGCCCCGGTCGCGTGCATCCTGGAAAATGGGTGATGTGACCGCGATCCCTCCCAGAACTTCATCCTGAGGCGCCCACGTCGGTGGGCCTCGAAGGAGGAGACGAGGGATCGCACTATCTCTGGAGACCTCCATCGAGGCCTCCGCTTCGCTTCGGCACCTCTGGACGAGGCTGCAGGTTGGAGGGGCGATGCTTGCGAAAGACCGCCGGTTCGAGGCCGACACCATGAACGCTCCTCTCCGCCAGCCTACCTACGACGTCGAGGCGATCCGGGCGCAATTTCCGATCCTGTCGGAAAAAGTCTACGGCAAGCCGCTGGTCTACCTCGACAACGCCGCCTCGTCGCAGAAGCCGCGCGCGGTGATCGACGCGATGGTCGCGTGCATGGAGACCGGCTACGCCAACGTCCATCGCGGCCTGCACTTCATGGCCAACGCCGCGACCGAGGGGTTCGAGGGTGCCCGCGAGACCACGCGGCAGTTCCTGAATGCCGCGTCGACCGACGAGATCATCTTCACCCGCAACGCCACCGAGGCCTACAACCTCGTGGCCGCGTCGATGGGCTGGGCCGGGATGATCGGGGAGGGGGACGAGATCATCCTCTCGATCATGGAGCACCATTCCAACATCGTGCCCTGGCACTTCCTGCGCGAACGCCGCGGGGCCGTCATCAAGTGGGCGCCGGTCGACGACGAGGGCAACTTCCTCGTCGAGGACTACGAGAAGCTGTTCACGCCGCGCACCAAGATGGTCGCGATCACGCAGATGTCGAACGTGCTGGGTACGGTCACGCCGGCGGCCGAGATCGTCCGCATCGCCCACGCCCACGGCGTGCCGGTGCTGCTCGACGGCGCGCAGAGCGCGGTGCATCAGCCGGTCGACGTGCGGGCGCTCGATTGCGACTTCTTCGTCTTCACCGGTCACAAGGTCTACGGACCGACCGGGATCGGCGTGCTTTACGGCAAGAAGGAATGGCTGGAGCGCCTGCCGCCCTACCAGGGCGGCGGTGAGATGATCCGCACGGTCAGCCAGGAGGCGATCACCTACAACGATCCGCCGCATCGGTTCGAGGCGGGCACGCCGGCGATCGTCGAGGCCGTCGGCCTCGGCGCGGCGCTGGAGTTCATGATGTCGGTCGGGCGCGACAAGATCGCGGCGCACGAGGCCGCGCTCACCGCCTATGCCCAGGAACGGCTCGGCGCGATGAATGCGATCCGGCAGATCGGAACCGCGAAGGGCAAGGGCGGCGTCATCGCCTTCGAGATGAAGGGCGCCCATGCCCACGACATCGCGACGGTGATCGACCGTTCGGGCGTCGCGGTCCGGGCCGGCACGCATTGCGCGATGCCGCTGCTCACCCGCTTCGGCGTCACCTCGACCTGCCGCGCCTCGTTCGGGATGTACAACACCCAGGCCGAGATCGACGTGCTGGCCGAGGCGCTCGCCCGCGCCGAGATGATGTTCGCCTGAGCGTTTGGACTGGGTCGCCGCCCCGCCGCGGCGGCCCGATGAGGAGATGGACATGAGCAGCGACGCGACGATCACCGGAGGCGCCAACACGCCGAAGGTCGCCGGAGCCGAGGGCGTGCCGCCCGCCGAGCTCGACCGGCTGACCGACGACATCGTGGCCGCGCTGAAGTCGGTCTACGATCCCGAGATCCCAGCCGACATCTACGAGCTCGGCCTGATCTACAAGGTCGACATCGACGACGACCGCAAGGTCGCGATCGACATGACGCTGACGGCTCCGGGCTGCCCGGTCGCCGGCGAGATGCCGGGCTGGGTCGAGGATGCGGTCGCCAAGGTCCCGGGCGTCCAATCCTGCGCGGTGACGATGGTGTTCGATCCGCCGTGGGATCAGAGCCGCATGTCCGACGAGGCCCGCGTCGCCCTCGACATGTGGTGAGCGTCGAGCGTCACCGAGCGGTATGGACCGTGCTCCGCGCGATCCTTATCTTAAGACCGTACGCGCACCCTCAACCGCCCGGGCCTTGAACCCGGCTGCCGGAGAGACACCGATGTCCACGAGTTTCAAGGTCATGTCGCTGACGGATGCGGCAGCCGACCGCATCAAGGCGATCATCGCCGACGCCGACCGGCCGATCGCGGGCCTGCGGGTCGGCGTGAAGAACGGCGGCTGCGCCGGGATGTCCTACACGATGGAATATGCCGAGGATCGCAAGCCCGGCGAGGACATGGTCGAGGATCGCGGCGTGAAGGTCTTTGTCGATCCGAAGGCGCTGCTGTTCCTGCTCGGCACGCAGATGGACTTCCAGTCCAGCAAGCTCGCCTCGCAGTTCGTCTTCAACAACCCGAACCAGACCTCGGCCTGCGGCTGCGGCGAGTCCGTCGCGATCACGCCGGTCGGCCCGGAGCGGCTGCTCGCCTCGGCCTGAACCCGCGATCAGGCGACCGCGGCGACGAGGTCCGCCGTGGTCGCATCGTCGAGCGTGCGGTTGCGGCCGGCGCGCTTGGCGGCGAACATGCACAGGTCCGCACGCTCCAGCAACGAGACCGGCGTGTCGCCGCGGCGGTAGCACGCCACGCCGAGCGAGATCGTGACCTTCCCGAGCGATTCCCCGGTCGAGCGCTTGATCAGCTCCCGGCCCATCACGCTGGTTCGGACTTTCTCCGCGATGGCGTAGGCCGTTTCCCGGTTCGTGCCGGGCAGCAGGATGCCGAACTCCTCGCCGCCGAAACGGGCGAGCATCGCGCCCTTCTCGACGCTTTCTCGCATGACGACGGCGACCAGGCGCAGCACCTGATCGCCGGTGAGATGGCCGTAGAGGTCGTTGAAGCGCTTGAAGAAATCGATGTCGAGCACGACGAGGCTCGAGGACGTGCCGAGCGAGGCGCGATCGAGCGCCTTGTGCAGCATCTCCTCGAAATGCTTGCGGTTCGCCAGCCCGGTCAGGGGATCCGTCAGGCTCTCGATCCGCGTCGCCTCGAGCTTCTCGCGCAGGGATTCGACCTCGGTGCGGCTTTCCCGCATCCGCGCCTCGAGGGTCCGGTTGTTCGAGGCGACTTCCCGCGTCGTCGCGACCAGGGTGGCCACGATCTCGCGCAGGCGCGCCCGGTTCAGCGTCGAGACCGAGAGGTCGTGGCTCAGAGCGCGCAACGATTCGCCGTACTGCGCGGCCGAGCCGAGCGAGAGGTCGAGCATCTCCATGACGCCTTCGATCTCGGTCAGCATCGTCGCGCCGGTCTCTCCGGCGGCCGTGACGTAGCGCGAGCCGCCGAGATAGCTGTCGTAGAGATCGTCGACGTCCGAGGCGGACAATCCCGCGTTCGTCGCGGTGAGACGCTTGATCGCGTCGTTCATCAGCGGCTGATCGCCGGAGACGTAGGTGTACCAGACGGCGTAGGCCCGCGGTGTCGCCGAGGGCCCGTAATCGCGCATCAGCTCCTGGGCGCGGCGCGCCAGGGCGAAGCTGCGATCGCGGTCGGCATAAAGCCCTTCGCTCATCCGATCCCCATCGTCCATCGCCGCCCCGTCGCGTCGGCGTTCGGGTCGGACGCCGCAAGCTACCTTAAGGAGCGTGGACGGAGGGTTAAGGCCGAGGTCGCGATCTGCGGCTCAATCCTGCTTCTTGATCACCGCCGGCCGCAGCATGAAGGCCGGAACGTGCTCGCCGAGACCGACGGGCGTATCGCCGTCCTCGTCGCGGCGGCGCCCATAGCCGCGCTCGTCGCGCGACCGCTCCTGCGGCGGGCGAGCAGCGGGGGCGGGAGTTCGCTCGGGACGCGGCCGCGCCTCGGCTGCCGGACGGCGCGGTGCCTCCCGCCTCGCCTCGTCCGGTCGCCGCTGAGGCTCGCGCCGAGGCGAGGTCTCCGCAACCGAGTCGGACTCTAGGTTGGCGGAAGGCTCCGTCTTGACGGAATCCCTCCGTCCACGCGACGACCGCGCCTCCCGCGGCGCCTCGGCCTCGGCGGGGACCTTTCGGCCGCGTCGCGCGGAATCGCCGGCGCGTCCGCGATGGCGGGTGCGCGTCTCGCCCTCGTCGGTGCCTTCCTGGCTCGGCGCGGCGGTGTCGAGGTCCCCGTCCATCCACGGGATCGGCTGCCCGATCAGCGACTCGATCGCCTGAAGCGAGCGGTCGTCGCTGCGGCTGACCAGGGTGAAGGCCGCCCCCGAGCGGCCGGCGCGGCCGGTGCGGCCGATGCGGTGGACGTAATCCTCGGGATGGTTCGGAACGTCGAAGTTGAAGACGTGGCTCACCGCGGGGATGTCGAGGCCGCGCGCCGCGACGTCGCTCGCGACCAGCAAGGCCGTCTCGCCGCCGCGGAAGGCATCGAGGGCGGTGGTGCGCGAGCGCTGGTCCATGTCGCCATGAAGCGCGGCGGCATCGAAGCCGTGGCTCACCAGCGACTTCTGCAGCAGCGCGACGTCGCGCTTGCGGTTGCAGAAGATGATGCCGTTCTTCAGGTCGGCCTCGCCGCGGATCAGCTTGCGCAGGCGCTCGCGCTTGGCGCTGCCGTCCGACGAGGTCGCGACCAGACGCTGCACGATGGTCGAGGCCGTGGAGGCGGCGCGCGCCACCTCGATCCGCTCGGGATTGTGCAGGAAGATGTCGGCGAGCCGCTCGATCTCCGGCGGCATGGTCGCGGAGAAAAACAGCGTCTGGCGGGTGAACGGCACCATCTTCACGATGCGCTCGATGTCGGGGATGAACCCCATGTCGAGCATGCGGTCGGCCTCGTCGATGACCAGGAGTTCGACGCCGCTGAGCAGCAGCTTGCCGCGCTCGAAATGGTCGAGCAGGCGCCCCGGCGTCGCGATCAGCACGTCGGTGCCGCGGGTCAGCTTGGCGTCCTGGTCGGCGAAGGAGACGCCGCCGATGATCAGCGCGACGTTGAGCTTGTGGTTGGTGCCATAGCGATCGAAATTCTCGACCACCTGCGCCGCCAGCTCGCGGGTCGGCTCGAGGATCAGCGTCCGCGGCATCCGCGCCCGCGCCCGCCCGTTCTCGAGCATCGTCAGCATCGGCAGGGTGAACGCGGCCGTCTTGCCGGTGCCGGTCTGCGCGATGCCGAGGACGTCGCGCCGGGCGAGCACGTGCGGGATCGCCTGGCTCTGGATCGGCGTCGGTTCCGTATAGCCGGCGGCGGTGACGGCCTGGAGGACCTTGTCGCTCAATCCGAGATCGGCAAATGACATAATCTTTTGAGAACCGTTGCGCGCGGGGTCGGGCAGGGCCGGCGCGGAGGACATCGTCGCGGCGACGGCAGCGACGGCCGGTCGGGTCGACGGCCCGCCGCGCCTGCGAGTGCGCGGGACACTTAGGCCCTTGCAACCACTTGTCAATCTGATGCACCCGGACGAGCCGGGGTTTCCCCCTCCGAAAGCCGCGAAGACTGCCCCTTATGGGCGGAGGCCACGCATGCCCGAGGGGAGGTTGCAGGGATCGAGCCTCACGGCGCGAACGCCCTGCGCGATCGAGCCGGTCGTCTCCGGATCGGCGATCGTCCCCCTCGACGTCGCCTGGGCCATACGGGTCGGCTCGGCGTTCCGATCGGCCCGCGCAAAGTGATGGGCTGCCGCGAGGGCGACGATCGCGGCGACGCCGGTGGTCTGGATCGTCCAGCGCAGGATGCCGTGCGACTTCGCCGACCCGATGTCTTCGCTCATCGCGCACCTTTCCGCCGAATTCCGGCCCCTCGCGGAGATCGACGGTGAAGGCTCATGGTTAATCTTCGCCTTACGGCCGCAACGGCTTCCGAGGGAGGAAATAAAATGCCACCGCCCGAGCAGGGTCATGACATATGATAAGCACGGCTCCGGTCTTCGGTAAATCGATCGTGAATCTCGGACAACAGAACGAGGCGTGGGGCGAACCCTGATCTTTCCTGCCGGACCATGTGCGCCAAGACACACCTGCGAACGACATTGCGTAAGCCGGGCGTAACCTTCATCTTTCGTTGACCGCTTCCGGGTCATCTGAGCGAGCTTGTTGCAGGAAAGCGACAGACCGAGCGGGCAACCCGGCTTAGAACAAACTCGGCTTTGCCAACCAGGACCTGGAAAAAAATGAAGAGCCTTCTCCTCGCCACCACCGTTCTCGCCGGCCTCACCGCCGTCGCGTCCGCCGCCGACCTTCCGCGTCGCGCTCCGCCGCCGGTGTTCACCCCGGTTCCGGTGTTCACCTGGACGGGCGCCTACTTCGGTATCAACGCCGGCTACGGCTTCGATGCCAGCGATCGCCGCGGCGCCACCGTCGTCGGCGTCTCGCCCGGCAACGCGATCTTCGCCGGCCCGGCCGGCGGCAACACCGGCGGCGTGCTTGCCTTCGGCGGCAGC
>NZ_JAKSYR010000160.1:0-712 GCF_022829705.1 Methylobacterium sp. E-025 | reverse complement strand
TCATCGAGATCGCGGTCGAGCCGAAGTCGAAGGCCGATCAGGAGAAGCTCGGCATCGCGCTCGCCAAGCTCGCGGCGGAGGATCCGTCCTTCCGCGTCTCCACCGACCAGGAGTCGGGCCAGACCATCCTGCGCGGGATGGGCGAGCTGCACCTCGACATCAAGGTCGACATCCTGCGCCGCACCTACAAGGTCGACGCCAACATCGGCCAGCCGCAGGTGGCGTACCGCGAGAAGCTGACCCGCCGGACCGAGATCGACTACACCCACAAGAAGCAGACCGGCGGGACCGGCCAGTTCGCGCGGGTGAAGTTCGTGGTCGAGCCGAACGAGCCGGGCAAGGGCTTCGAGTTCGCCTCGAAGGTGATCGGCGGCGCGGTGCCCAAGGAGTACATCCCGGGCGTCGAGAAGGGGCTCAACTCGGTCCTCGGCGCCGGCATCCTCGCCGGCTTCCCGGTGGTCGACATCAAGGTCGAGCTGATCGACGGCGCCTACCACGACGTCGACTCCTCGGCGCTGGCCTTCGAGATCGCGTCCCGGGCGGCGCTGCGCGAGGCCCTGCAGAAGGGCGGCTCCGTGCTGCTCGAGCCGGTGATGAAGGTCGAGGTCGTCTCGCCGGAGGAGTATACCGGCTCGGTGATCGGCGATCTCAACTCCCGCCGCGGCCAGATCCAGGGCCAGGACATGCGCGGCAACGCGAACGTCATCAACGC
>NZ_JAKSYR010000157.1:0-7128 GCF_022829705.1 Methylobacterium sp. E-025 | reverse complement strand
AAGCTCACAAGCGACCTTGTAAGCCTCCTGGTTCAGCCACGTCTCATAGTTGGCGAGTAAGCTCGCGGTGATTGGAGTGGCGACCGCAGTCGGGTTGCCAATGAGCGTCACGCCGCCACCGATGAGCGGAAGCGAGACAAGGTCGCGGAGGAAGCCGCGGCGGTTCGAAGGGGTGCTCATGCGCAGAGCCCACCGACCGAGAACACATGCTCGCCGACACCAGCCCATTCGGCCGCGGTATCGCGCTCGTCCTGATCTTGATCATGCGGTTCGTCATGAACGTCGCCGCCGTGCTCGTTCTCCTCCTCCCGGTCGTCGTCGGCGTTGTTCTCGCAGTCGTCGGTCGCGCCACTGCCCCACGCGAGCAGCGGTCCGTGATCGCAAAGAGTGTGAGTGGCTGCCTCAGGGGCGCCCAGGGAAGGCTCAAGGTCCGCGTCACCCGCCAGCATGTCGAGCAGGGCAAGATCCGACTCGATGCGGTCCGCAACGCTCCGGCGAAGCGTCTTGAGGCGCCTATGGTCAGCCTCGGAGAAGTGGCGATCCAAGCCCCGACGGATCGCCTCGATAGCATCGTGCGCGGCTTGGTTAGGATCGGCTGTCCGCATGGCGCGCAGGGCCAGTGTGACGGGGCCCGGCTGCCTGCCGGCCCCGCGGGGTAATAAGGCCGACGGAGCGCCAGCTTGGGGTAATAAGGGCGTGCGTGTGCTATGGGCGTGGTTAGCCATGATCGTCCTCAGACAACGGTTGTGGTCAGGGCCGGATGGAAGGGCTCAATCTTCCTTCCGGCCTGCCTTCGTGGTACCACTACACATTAGGTGCGTCAACTATGGTACCACATGGCCAAGGGTCGGACCCGCGGGAAGCATAAAGGTATGCAGATCCAAGTTCGGATGCAGCCTGAGCAGGTCGCAATTCTCGATGCTTGGATCGCAGACCAACCGGAGCCTAAGCCATCGCGGCCGGAGGTAATCCGTCGCGGTTTCACGGACTGGCTCACCGGCCAGGGCTACGTGCGGCACCCTGAGGATCCTGAGGGCGCGAACTAATGGCCGACATCCCTGAACAAGAGATCGAGGACTCTCCGCTTGCCGGCAGCGTCACCCGCGACGGCGTCACAGTGCAGGTTCACATCTACCGGTTCGCCGACACTGCGGACGAATGGACCCTAGAGGTCGTCGACCACGAAGGCGGGCACACGGCCTGGACTGGCACCTTCGCGAACGATGAGGACGCCTTTGAGGCGTTCGAGCATGCGGTCGCAAAGGACGGGATCCGCTGGTTCGTTGAGCAGCCGGTGGAGCACTGACCGAACGCCTAGAAGCGAGGGGCCTACGCTTACGTGATGGCCTAGCGTGGATCACCGCCGCATCAATAACGGCGTGCAGCGCCTAATGGCGACGAACGCTGCCCTCTCGTACTCCGTGTCACGGCAGTGGAAGGGCTACTGGCAGTGCCACACAGCTAAGGCCGCCTGAGATGGCAATCCCTCAGGTCGTCAACAGTCTCACCGCCAAACGAGATGAGATCGAAGCACACATTGGGGAGCTACGGCGGCAGTTCGCCGTGGCAGAGCGCGACCTATCCAGCGTCACGGCAGCGCTGGCGCTTTATGACCTTTCGCCAACCACGCAGACCCGGTTCCCGGCCTACGCCCATCTCTATCGCTTGTTCGCTTACGGGAAAATGTTCGGGCTGTGTAAAGCGGCGCTTACTGAGGCCAAGAGGCCGCTCACAACGCGGGAGATCGCTCTAGCTGTCATCCGAGCGAAGCGATGGGATGAAAGCGACCAGATGCTGCGACAGGCGGTAGCTTACCGATTAATTCAGTCCCTAACGCGAGCTGCTGCGCAAGGCCGAATTGGTGACAGCGGAAAAAAGGGCAATGTCCGCATCTGGCACTTACCATCAGACGCAGAGTCTACCACTACATAGAAAGGAAAGCCGCCCATGGGCGGCTTTTTTATCAATAATAGTGCCGGCCATGTGTCCGGCTATCAAACACCAACCCCTCCACCGGGCATAGACAGTACTGTCACGGATACAAGAAATATCGCTACTAGCAGGACTCGCATGATGGCTCCTCCATTGTCTTTGCGGAAATATATGCGCTGCCTAGACCGCGTCAAGAGGCATTCTTGCCCCGCGACCAAGTAAGCTCAGTAAAAGTTTTAAATTCTTTAACGCACTTCAACTGGCAGAACAAGACCTGCCTTCCATAAAAACGTAAATATATTATGCGGCTGGATCGGTTGCAGGGTCCTGATGATTGCAGGGGGTCCACCAAAACATAAAACCATTATGAGGAAGCAGCGGAGCTTTTATGCGACAAGAAATTAATGTATCGGACCGATGCAAAATTTCGATTTCATCTGCGTGCATTGCATCAACGCCAACCCTTAAGGTATTTGGGAATTTAATTATGAACCTGAGGCCATCGCAGCTATATAAGCTTCTCCACACCTCGGTATCTGCCACCAGCTTGGAGCTAATTATATTTACGATTTTTATTTTTGCTTCCCCGCGCGCTGCGATTGTAACGTTATGCTGATGGCGATGAAAGTCAGGAGTGTCTTCCCACTTATCGTCAGCGCTTTGGTGTTGAGCTGGCGTGATTGGGTCATCATTCACAAATAGGTTGATTGTTGGCGTGGTGACAGCAACCCCACCCACTTCCGCCGATGGATCTTTCTCAACAAAATATCTCGCTGGATAAATTAATTCGCGGCCCGTTAAATTTTTAACAGTTTGATTTGTCTCGGTTTCAAGAACGACCGTACGCATGCCGAATTTTGTTACGGCGGGGTCTGAAAGTTTGATAGTGTAAACAACGTTTGTATCCACTCGGAAGAATGTCTCCCTCATGATACGATCTCGGATGAAATCCCAAACCCGCTGAGGAAATTCTACGCCAAAGATCGTTTGAAATAAATGCGTATGTGTTTGCGACATTGATTTATGAATAAATTCGTTTAATTCTTTTCGTTGCGATCTTTCAATCGTTATGATAATTACAAACGCTACAACGAAGGAAATTCCAATGTCTCTCGCAAGGTGGTGCGAAAGCGTGTTCTCAGGATAGTGCTCCGCCCTTGCCACAAAAATAATACCAACTAGCAATATTACATAATACGAACGAAGCGCATTCCAAGCCGCTAACAAAAATGACCACATGTTAAAGTCTCTTGCTAACCACCCACTCAACCTAAACCGGACGACGCGATATTTCCCAGGTGAGATTGTTGGATGCTTGAGGGTACTCGAAAGAATTTAACTACTGAGGCAGGATAGCAACACCCACCTTAGGCGCTACCACCTCAACGCCTTTGGATAAGGTTGCTGCATAATACCGGGTAAAAAGGTGGGGCAAGCGCTGCCAAGGAAGTCAATTTCACCAGTGGCAACCTCAGCGATTTTGCGCCACCTTGGTGGCAAGGACGCTGAGTCGGGTGAGTCATGGGCCTGCGCTACGAGAACCTTGATGATGAGACGCGTGCTTTCATGCTCGAAGAGATCGAGAGGGATGTCACGGCAGAGGGCATCTATCTCAGCCCCTATCTCACGCAGCGAGCACAAGGCGATTGGCCCGACTTCCTGCGGGAAGCGGTCCGTTCTGGCTCAGATGACACGTTAGCGCGCCAACTGCGGGCAGCGCGGTCTTTGAACACGACCACGATGCGTCGGACGCGAAGTGGCTACACGCAAGCCAAGGTGCCGCACAACGCGGCCGAAGTTATGGCTGAGGGTGAGTTCAACCGGTTCTACGTCCGCGGGCTCTGCCGTCGAGCTATGGCGAGCGGCATCGCCCGGCTGGAGGTCTATCGAGCCAAAGCCGTGTCACAGCCTCGCCCAGAGTCAGAACGGCTGATCGCTCTCCTAATCGACCCTGAGACCGTTCTGATTGACGTTCGCGCCAGCACTGGGGTCGAAACCGCGCTGGGCGTCCCACCCGGTCCCGGTTCCGGTATCAGCGTCCGCATCCCCCGGTAGCCCGAAGTACACCAAGCCCTTTGCACGTTGTCGGTTAGGAAGCGCACGCCCTTGGTGGCCTGTTACCCGTAGGGTAACGCGTGCAACCGTCTACCTTTGCACCCAGGTGCATGCCCCTAGGCCCCTTCCGGAGGCGGTAGAAGATACCGATTTAATACAACCGATGGTTGTGATATGCCTGGTGGCTCCTCCCCTAGAGCTTTGGATCTGACTTCGGCGCGCCCTCACCCGGCGCGCCTTTTTCGTTGGCGAACCTTGAGAACCTACGAATGATACGGCAGCTCCCCGGCCAAGGGCGGCTACCACGCTACTCGCGATAGCCTGATCTCTCTGCTTCCTGCCGCGCAGTACTAAGAACGCGCGCCCTCGCAGGCTGCTCAGTGATGGCACTCCACAATCGGATGAGGGTGAGCAGATCGCGGCTATCTTGGCTCAAATCGCTAACGCCGTCATTCGGGCCGTTCTGCCTTGTGACATCCTGAGGAAGGCGCCTGAAAGGACGCGCTCCTGGAGTGTCAGAGGGAGGACAATCTGTCATCGCGCGACTAAAGCGCACATTTTATCTAACAAAACGATCTTTTGCTAGTTTTGCTGAACAATAGCGGCAAAGCGCATTCAAAATTACGCGATGGGTTAGATACCGTTCGGCCTTGGTGGGTTTGCCCCCTTGAGGCCAACTTCACGTCGCCGCTTCCGGCTGCGCAGGCGCGTTGCCAAGATCGTAGAAGCCATCGTTCTTGGTCGCGTCGCCCTTGCGCTGCTGCCAAGCCAGGGTGTTGATCAGGTCAAGCGTCGTCGTCGTTCCGGCGTTCGCATCCTGCTGGTAGCTGTAGCCGGCCACCTTCAGCGTCTCCGTCGCACTCTCCGTCGGGAAGAGCATGGGCGACCGCACCGTGACGCCGTCCGACGGGTCCCAGAGGCCGCCCACGCCGGGCTTCAGCCAGCCCGCGTAGGTCAACTGCAACTGCAGAGCCATGGACTGCAGGACGGCCGCCTCCCAATTTGTGCGCAACTGGGTGCCCTTCTGGTCGAGCGGCATCTCGGCCAGCACCTTCCAGGTCGCCCCGGGCGTGCCCCCCTTCACGGTCGCCTTCGCCTGGATCTCAGAAGCCGCTGTGCCGAACAGGCTGTCGGAGCCAGGCTGCTGCGAGTTCGAGACCAGCGACTCCACCGCGAGGTGCCGCAGCTGGCAGTTCGCCGTGAGGATGTTCTGACCCTCGACGAAGGCGACCATGCTGCTGCCGGACTTCGGACCGGCCATCACGTTGCCGGCCGCATCGGCGTAGAAGAACAGGTTGCGCTGCCGGCAGAGCCGCTTGATCAGGTCGAAGGGTGTCTCGCCGTATCTGATCATGACGTTGGGGAAGGGCGTGTCCCAACCTTCCGATCCGTTCTGGACCCGGAACTTGATGCCGTAGGGCTTCAGCACCGAGTTCGCGATGGCGTCGAGCTTGTAGCCTCTGAACTGGCCGGTGCCGCCGTCGATGCTGGCCTCGGTAATCAGCCCAGCCTTACCGTAGCCGGTGATCTGCACGGCGTGACGGTTGGCGTCGAACACGGCTTGCCGATCGCGGATGTAGCCCTGCTGGATCACCACTTGACCGGCGAGAGCGATGTCGACGCGGTCACCCGGCTTCAGCTTCATGCTGGCCACCGCGCTCGGCTCGGCACAGACGAGGCGGAAAGATCGGATCCAGCCCTCGTTCATGAAGTTCTGTTCGACCTGGACCTGCATCCAGTCGCGGTAGGCGCCGCCCTCGGTGCGCACCTCGCAGATGAGATCGTGATCCGGCATCAGATCGCCTCCACCTGGCGGCTCTTCGAGACGGTCGTCTCCTTGAACAGGTCGCCCATCGAGGTGCGAGCCCGGGTGCCGGGCGGGAAGCCGTTGAGGTCGATCGTCATGCGGTGCTCTTGCGGCAGTGACTTCGCAACCGGTGCCTCGTCGCCATAGAGCCGACGCATCATCTGATCGCCCATGCGATCGCCGGAGCTGGCGGTATCCGACGAAGGCCCCCGTCCGGTGCCGTAGGTCTTTGAGCGGATGCGCCCGTTCGGCATCCGTATGGTGCCGTTGCCAAGGTCCACGCCCACCTGACCGTCAAGGCCGCTCGCCGCACCGCCGCCTGATGCGATCGCAGACGCTGCGCTTTCACCGTCTTGCCGCAACCGGTTCAAGAACGGGACGCGGATCTGATAGGCAAGGTCGTGATGCTGAGGGTTCTCAAATTTTGAGATGCCGGCGTAGAGAGTGGCCTCGTCGCTCGGTGCACCCATCATCGCGCGATAGGCTTTGTGGTGGCTTACCGCTCCCGGCAGACCCAGCATCTGCATGCGGAGATATTCCTGCGGAACTCCGCGGTCCCGCCAATCCTTTCCTTGCGAGGCGGCGTACTTCCGAAGGAGTGGGAAACGCGGGTTGCCCCGCGCATCCGACCACTGCGCGGTACCGTGCGCGTGGCCGGAGTCACCGTGAATGCTGGGATCTAGGTTCAATCCCGACTCGCCCTGCATCATGGCGATCGTCGCTTGGGCCTTCCCCTTCGGCATGCCGAGGCCGCCTTCGGAGACGGGGCGCTGGAGCATATTCATCCAAGACGCGATGTTGTCTCGCCCCTGCGCGCTCAACCGCCCACGCGCAGCACGGCGCCCGTCGTTCCCGGTGTAGTTCCCCGTGTTTCCGCCTCCGGAGCCGGAGAGGACCGGAGCGCTTCCACCGAGCGGCGGAGGAATGATGCGCGCCGTGCCACCACCTCCTCCGCCCGATCCACCGCCATTGCCCACGCCGAGCGTCGGGATCGGGCCGCCGAAGCCTGGTGAACCGCCGCCCATACCGGCGCCGCCTCCAAACGATGCCTTCTGGATCAAGCTGACTGCGTTGCCGAGTGGTCCGCTGTAGCTCATCGGGATCGCGGATACGCCGCTCGGCCCGGCCCCGTCCTTCGACCGCTTGATCGCGTCCGTGAGGGTGCGGATTTCCTTTTCAAGCGACTTGATCTCGTCGGCGTTCTTGACTGGATCTGCGTTCAACACATCCCGGCGTTTGGTGGCGTCGGTCAGGCGCCCGCTGAGATCCTTGTCCATCGCCTCGGCGTTACCGCGGATGCCAGCCCTGTCGCCGCTCTCGACGATGGTATTGAG
>NZ_JAKSYR010000167.1:0-5959 GCF_022829705.1 Methylobacterium sp. E-025 | reverse complement strand
CGGCCCGGCGGCCGGCGAACTCGGCGCTCTCGACCGAGAGCCTGAACGCCGCCTACGGCATCGCGATGCGGCCGTGGCAACAAGCTCTCGACACCATTCTCGACCGCCTGATCGGGCCGGTCACAACGGAGGCCTTCCGATTGACCTGACCGGTAATTTGGACCGGGAAGATTGAGAGGCTGCTGCATTGTGGTGGCCATGGGTAGCCGGAAGGCTAGATCCGGGACGGTGACAGGCGCGGGCGGCCGATAGCTTACGGACGAATGCGGTTGTTGGTATTCTGCCAAATCGCGATCACGGTCCGTGCCTTTTTGAGCGAGTAGAAGATCTCTTGGCGTAGGCACTCGTCCTTCAGCTTGCCATTGAAGCTCTCACAATAACCATTCTCCCACGGCGATCCTGGTGCAATGTACTGGATCTGCGGGCCGGTTTTTGCGACCCATTTCCGCAAAGCCTTCAAGATCATCTCTGGGCCGTTGTCGCAGCGGATGTTGTCGGGGATGCCATGCAGGCACATCGCATCTGCCAACGCCTCGATCACACCCAGACTGTTGATCCGCCTCGCGACCTTCAGCGCTAGGCAGGCGCGATTGTGCTCGTCGATCAGCGTCATGATGCGCAGGCTTCGCCTGTCATGGGTCTGTCCCTGCACGAAGTCGAAGCTCCAGACGTGATTGCGGTGGAGAGGCCGCAGCCGTACGCAGGAGCCATCGTTCAATCAGAGACGGCTGCGTGGTCGATGCTTTTGCGGGACTTTGCGCCCCTCATGACGCCAGATCCGCTGAACCCGGTCCTTGCCCACCTGCCAGCCCGCGGCCTGCAGCAGCGCGGTACACGGCGGTAGCCGTAGCGTCCGTACTCGGACGCCAAGGCGATGATGGTGCGAGTCAGCGCATCCTCGTCAGCCGGCACGGTGGGCACGTAGCGCTGCGTGCCCCGGTGCCGGCCAACGATCCGGCAGGCGTGGCGTTCTAAGAGACCATACTTCTCACGAATGCCGTCGACAGCCTGCCGGCGTCGCTCCGGGGCTATACGTTTCCCGCGACGACGTCCGCCAGCACCTGCTTCTCCAGGGACAAGTCAGCCACGAGCCGGCGCAATCGAGCGTTCTCGCGCTCCAGCTCCTTCATCCGACGGGCCTGATTGATCTGCAGGCCGCCGTACTCCTCGCGCCAGCAGTAGTAACTTTGCTTGGAGATCCCCGCCTCCTTACACGCTATCGCCAAACTCTTGCCCTGCGCCGTTTGAACGCCGATCTGGCGCAGCTTTAGGGTCTGTCGTCACTTGAAGGGATTGTGTCGTTTCGCGTTTTCATCTCTCGGATATGGGAGTGACGATGCTGAGCGATGCGCAATGGTCTGAGCTGGAGCCGCTGGTCGAGGCCTATTGGCCCAAGGCCAAGACGCCGCCGCAGGACCTGCGACCCACGCACTCGGCGATCCTCAGGCGGCATCGGAACGGTGCCAAATGGCGGGCCATTCCGCAGGAACGGGGTCTGTGGTGGCGAGCAGCGCAGATCTTCATCCGCTTGTCCCGTGCCGACGTCTGGGAGCGCCTGCTCGACCTCGTGCAGGAGCGCGGCGTCCAACTCGGGATGGTGTTCCTCGACGGCACGAACGTGCGGGCGCATCAAAAGGCGGCAGGTGCCGCCAAAAGGGGGGATCTACGGCAGAGCGAGACACTTATGAAGCTCTTGGCCGCATCATCCTGAGCCTGTCGAAGGACGCGTGGCGGCTATGGGACCAAGGCTTGCGTGATCGCCGACGGGCAGGGCCGCGCCATCGCCTTCCGGCTGGCGCCCGGTCACGCCCATGAGCTGCCCCTTGCGGTTCCGCTGCTCGACCAACTTCACGGCGTGCCCAAATGAGTCGTCGGGGACCGTGGCTACACCAGCCACGCCTTTCGTGAGCACATCTGGGACGGGGGCGCCCGGCCTACGATCCCGCCTCAGCGCCACGAGGCGCCCGTCGCCTGCCCGGGCTGGATCTAACAACAACCGCAACCAGGTCGAGCGCCTCAGGGCCAAGCTCAAGGAGTGGCGCGCCATCGCCACCCGCTACGAGAAGACCGCCGTCAGCTTCATGGGTGCTCTCTGCCTCGCCGCAGCCCTCGATTGGCTCAAGCGATGAAACGCCCTAGACGACCCCGCGGTGGCGACCGAGTGTCTCATTGCTCTCGACGCTTTTGCGGGTGATGCGCGAGACGATCCTACGCGCTCGGCACGCGTGTTGACGCGCCTTGGCATCTAGGGCCGTCGGCGTGCAACTTTTCGGAACGTCAATGCGACGGGTCGCGCCCATCCACGCTAAGCGGTGGGATGGCATCGACGGTCGACGCCATCTGCGGACTGTCGTGTCATTGGACTTCGTTCAGTCTCAAGCCGATGGTTCGGCAAGCTCACCATCACGGGGTGCCGCGGGCGTCGGTGACGCGGTGGCGCTTCGTTCCTACCGCGTCCCGACCCGTCGGGTTTCGGGCCGGCGGCATCCCCCTTTTTCTGACTGGGACAAAGGTACTGTCCTACCTTGCCCGATGCCACTCGATCTCACGGGCCGCGTGCAAGCGCTCCGGGCGCGCTTGGTACGCTCTCGTCCACACGCCGGCCGCTTGGCAGTCGCGCAGGCACCGTGAGAAACTCATGCCGCAGCCGCAGTCCATCTCGGCCGGCGACATCTCCCAGTGTAGGCCCGAGAGCCACACGAACAGGATGCCGGTGAGCGCGGCAAAGTTCTCAATCGGAGACCCTCGGCTTTTCGCGCGCAGACCGGCCCGTAGCAGACGCAACGCGATGTCAACCCCGAGATCGTCGGAAAGCAGAGGTTGAGGTATGCGCCATTAACGCTCACCGACCGTATCGCGTCGCTCTCTTATGCGTTCTCGATACGAGTTTGAATTTTAACTTGCGGAAACGCTCAACCGAAATCTTTCTTCCACGGAATAGGAAACCGAGCTTTAGAAGCAATCTCAAATCGCGCATTATCACTGGAAAAGTTTGAATTATAAAAGGGATCGTTTAAGGCGCCCCCCCAACGATTCCGTACAATAGCAGCTTCCCCATCGAGCCGTGCAGCCTTAGAAGGATTATTATCGTCTCCTCTGGTTTTTGACTCCTTATGAATCAGCTTTATCTCTGGATCACAGACAATTTTAAAGCCCGCCTGCTGAACTCGTAAACAAAAATCGATATCGTTATATGCAACAGCAAGTCCCTCATCAAATCCGCCCACCTTATTATAGTCAGATTTTCTGACGAACAAGCAGGCCGCCGTTACAGCGCTAAACTGCTGAAGGAGTCGGCTTTTACTAAACTGCGCATGGGTATGATCTGAGAGCCGAAGATGGGGATGATCCGCAACTTTATGGGCGCCAACTCCCACATAGACACCGAAGTGCTGAACAGTATGATCTGGATACAACAAACGCGCACCGACAATGCCAACATCAGGCATCGCAAGCCATGCGCGCGCACGTTCGTAAATTTTGCCAGAAAGCAACTCAGTATCGTTATTTAAGAGACATATGATTTCTCCCCGCGAGTGCGCTACACCGAGATTTACAAGGCGAGAAAAATTGAAGCCACTGTCATCGCGCACCACAGTAAAACGTTCGGCATCTCGCGCCAAGACTCTAAGATACTCCAAAGTTTCGTCTTCCTCCGATCCATTATCAACAATGACAATTTGAGTCATAGGATCTGGATGGACCATCAGTGAGTCGATACACGGCCGAAGTATCTCGAGTCCGTCTTTTGTAGGAATGATGATACTGATTTCGGCAGGGTTCGGCTGATATAAAGTGCGTACCGTCGCGACGCCAGGAACCTCAGCATTCACTGACTCAAGAAAATACCCTTTGCGCTCAAAATGATCATTTATTGCGCGCTTGGAGGCGGTAAAAGCATAGCTCTTTTCGCCAGGTGCGATTGAAGTCGAACCCGGAATCTGACGCCAATGATAGAGCACATGCGGGATATGCACAATTTCGGCATCCGTACATAGTTCCATACAACGAAGAGTTAGATCATAGTCCTGACTGCCTTCAAAGCCGACGCGAAACCCTCCCACTAATTCAAAAAGATCTCGAGCGTAGATCCCGAGATGACTAAACATGTTATGACCATACATCAAAAACCGATCAAAAGCACCTTTATAATAGGGTTCACATCGAAAACCAGAAGTACTTATCTTATCTTCGTCGGAAAACAGCATTCGGCAACCAGGATTAGCGTCTATATAGTATGCAGCCGTATATAATGCGTGCGAAGGCAGCAGATCGTCATTGTCCATCAGAACGAGAAAATCACCAGTAGCAAGCGCCGCGGCGGAGTTTGTAGCACGTGATATGTGTCCATTTTCCTCGCGGAAAATGAACTTGATGCGCGAATCGAGAGCCGAATATTTCTCGATTAGACGCCGAACGGCTTGGCCGTCTGAAGCATCGTCGGCAATGCAAAGTTCCCAATGAGGATAAGTTTGGCTGAGAAGAGATTCGATTGCTTCAGAAAGAAGGTCAAGAGGGGGAGAATAGACTGGCATGAGGATCGAAAAGACAGGCTTTTTTATAAAGCTCTCTGTCTTCTGCGACATCCATTCGCGATCCGCGTCAGTCAAAGTTTCGTAGTGTTCTATCCATTCCAAATAACGATCTTTGGACGCCGGCAAGATAGCAGGAATATAGTTCAAGGATAAAGTTAAAGCTGATGCAATTAGTCGATGGTTATTTTTCTCGTCGCCATGTGAAATTTGCTCGGCAAAGGCACCGAGTAATTCTAAGATATAATCTGTGCTTTTATGCACAGTCTGATTGCCCTGAGAGTAACTGAGTGCAATCAATCGTGGAATTATACCTGTTAAAGGAGCGCGTTGTGCAACAATCGACTTCAGATCGACGATCCCAGCTTCTTCTGTTAAGTCAACACGCACACAATTGACAAGATGCGGCGTTGCAACATAGCACTCCCAAGCATTTTTGCCGCAAGGCATCATCGCAATGGATGTAAGTTGGCTGTAGCCAAGGCCGAAATCAATGTAAGTCCTCGGTGTTAAAGCAAAATCGTGCGATATTGCTTCGACCCTCAGATGAACAACGGCTGAGGTCTCTACAATGAAATTCTTGAATTTAAACTCAATCTGGCCATCTTCAGCGAGATCGATTTTCCCGCTTGATATTTTGCCATTGCGTAGATCGAAGTCTCGAACACCTGCAATATGTGCTTGTAATTCATGCGTCGAGTATCTTCTGACAGATAGACTCTTGAGTTTTCTAATGAATTCTGGCGGGTTCATTTTCGACCTTATTCATCCTATGACAAAACTAAGCTTAGATCAGGATCTGTGTTAGGTCAGTATCGGAGTAAAGCGATCGAGTGTGCGCTACGATACCGTTCTCGGCACTTAGACGGTGGTTTAGAAGCAGAGATAGATCGCATATCAGCGGCACAATCGCGTCGCGTTTCTGTTTGGCCATCTCGAAAGCTGACGGCGGGTGGCAATCTAGCATCAGTGCTTATACTGGAAATATTTAGGCTGATAGTGTCCTAATCTCTTATGTCGTTAATCGAAACCAAATGAATCTCCCGCCCGGAATTGTAGAATCCTAGAAACGAAGTCCAAAAGCTGCCAGATCTAGAACAGGTCGTTTGCTGAGCTACTTCGTCTGCCTTCGGTCACGTAGTTGAGGGCAAAATGATCTAAGATCACAAGGTATGTTTCGCCGACCGCTATTCATCACCGGTGAGTGCAACCAGATATCCCTAGGTGGAGGGGTAAGGAAAATGTAAGCTGATATTCCCTATTACTACTCGCGCGAGTGAATACATTCGAAACCCTTACGCCAGGGCCGACCTCAGCTTGTCGGCGAGGTCGGTGCGCTCCCAGGAGAAGCCGCCGTCGGCGTCCGGGGCGCGGCCGAAATGGCCGTAGGCCGAGGTGCGGGCGTAGATCGGCTTGTTGAGGCCGAG
>NZ_JAKSYR010000155.1:0-1792 GCF_022829705.1 Methylobacterium sp. E-025 | reverse complement strand
CAGGATTTTTCGCATCGTCCAAACAGGCGGACGACCGCACGAGGCCGGCTCCGGCATCAGCGGCGCGATCACGGCCCACTCGCCATCCGTCAAGTCGGTTTCGTAGCGCAGGTTGGCGCGGCGATGCTGCCGGCGAGTGGTTGGGGTCCACATGGCACTTCCAGGTCAGGCTTCGGCACCCTTCTGGAATCACCGCCATCCCGGCCACTCAACCCCTGCCGGACGTTATCGGACGGGGTCTCAATCAAAAAGCCTCGCAAACAGGGATGCCGCGGGGCTGTCCCACTCTGCAAATATTCGCCTTAGTTCACCTTGATATAAATTAGAATTGCATGCCTGCGCCCTCGTAGGGTAGGGTCATTCTCAAATATAGTGAAAAACGTTCGTTTCTCTGATTAGATCAGGCTTGGAAACAGCCTGCTAGCAACGTATAATTTTTTTTGATCTCAACTCTTCAAAAGCCAAAGACACCTATTTGCATCAACCTTAGAATGCAAATTTAATCAAATAATCCAAGCCTATTATTTGAATTATGCGGACCGGATTGCACCGGTTTGCGTGAGCGGGTCGTGAAAGCCGTGTCCAAGGGCGCCTCGCGCCGTCAGGCAGCCGAGCGGTTCGGGGGCAGTCCCACCAGCGCTATCCGCTGGCAGGAGAGCTTCGAGCGGGAAGGCCGGGTGGCGGCCAAGCCGCAGGGCGGAGACCGGCGCTCGGTCGGCAGGCGGTGATAGAGAGCATCCAGCGTCCAGCAGACCCAGAAGTCCTTCTCGATATTGCCCACCGGCGCTCCGAGCCGGTTGGCGGTCGCGAGGAACAGGTCGAGGCGCTCGCGAGACGGTGCACGGATGATCTGGGCGTAATCGATCTGGCTCACCGTGTCGCCTCGCTCGCGGAGATCAAGAGAGGACGCAGGAACTCCTGCATCCAGATCGGCAGCGCGGAGAGACCATCTCGGAGATCGGCCCGGATGGCGCTCCCGTACTGTGGGTCGGCGAACAGGTGGCGCAGTGTGTCTGCCACCCGCGCCCGGTCCCCTGGGGCGGACAGCATGTCCCGAAGCCAGTGGAGCGCCTGGACGACACGCATGGCTGGACGGCCCGCCCAGAACAGGCGGCTCGCCGCCGCCGTCTTAAAATGGACGACTTGGTTGCCGAGCTTGATCGGCTTCAGCCGGGCGTCAACGAGCACCTCAATGTGGGCCGGGACGGCCGTGGTGAGACCGAGGTCGTTGGCGGCGCTCATGCCGTCGATCACGAAGCGAGCGTTGTCCCCCCGCGCGACGGCCCGGATGACCGCGCGGTAATCGGGAACGACGGGCCGCTTAGTCAGGCTGTTGATCGTTGGTCGGTCATAGAGGCCTCGGTCGATCCGCCGAAGTCCACCGGCGGCTTCAAGCCGCTGAAGCGTCTTATCGATTGCGGCGCGGTTGCCGAGATCGGCGAAGTCGCCTGGCGTCCAGACCGATCCGGGATCGTGGGTGATGCGGTCGAGCACGCGGGTTTGATCGGCCCCCACGAGGTGATCCAGGGGTGAAGTTAGTGCACGGTGGGCCGCTCCGCCACGGGCAGCTTGTCCGGCGGAGCTGGTCTGGCGAGCGCAGCCGGCCAAGCGGAGAAGGCCGGCATGAACACCTCCGGGGCCTGCGGCCGGTATCCCCGCGAGGCATGTGGGCGCACGCCGTTGTAGTGACGTCGCCAGCTTTCGATGACGACCTGCGCCTCCCTGAGTGTGTAGAAAATCTCACTGTTGACGAGGTCGTCCCGAAGCCGTTCGTGTAAGCTTTCGACGTAGC
>NZ_JAKSYR010000153.1:0-2064 GCF_022829705.1 Methylobacterium sp. E-025 | reverse complement strand
ACCAAAGCGTGGCTGTGAAGTTGCTCGCGCCGACGGTCTAGCTCAGTTTGCCTGCTCGGGTTCAGCCAGCAGCCCAAAAAGCTGCGCCAGCGCAATCAGTTCGACATCGCTGCACTCATGGCCATCCACGAGCCAAAGGCCCAGGTCGTCGCCTGGTGGTTCGACGTTCCGGCCGATCGTGCGTAGGGCTTCAGCTGCTTCGTGAGATGGGTTGTCTGTCATTTCCGATCCCATGCCGGCCAAGCGCGTCCACGACGAGATAGGACGTCAACGGCGCTCGCCGGGCGGCCGCACCATCGCAGCTCGTCCAGCTTGCACAATAGCGTACGGCAGACGCACGCGCTTGTGAGGCAATATAGTTTGGTCTTAAGATAGTGAGTGCGTGGCCCTCCCCCAGAGCTACCTATTCGAACCCAATCTCGGCGCCCCCATACCCGGCGAGCCTTTTTCGTTGGCGGGTGATGATGCGCAGGAATGACGCGCTAGCCGTGCATGTTTACGCAGGATGCAATCAGATGATGAATTGCGAGCGGGGATCGGCTTAGATGCGTTTATCCGCGGCCGGATTTTTGGGCGCCGCTGACTGAGGGCCGTGTGCTCTGGCCTGTTGTGGATCTCCGGCTATGACCTCAGGCCCACCAATCGGATTTGCCGATCTCGATAAGGCGCCAGTCCCGCCGCGTTATCGCGTTTTGATCCTCGACCGCGGAGGCCAGGTGCTGCGGATGGAACGGATCGAAGGCGATGAGGACGATGAAGCTGTAGAGCGTGCCCGCCGGCTCGTTGATGGACATGCCGTCAAGCTATGCGATGGCGTGCGGTTCATAAAACACTTCCCGCCTGTGGACTGAACGCGCTGTCGGTCAGCAGACGCATGCTGCGACCATATTATGATGAACCTTTGATCCTGGGCCGCCTTTACGGGGATGCAGAACCCACCGAACTCACCGTATGCCCTGGTCGCCGACGACGACTACCTGATCCGAATGGATGCGGAGACGATCCTTGAGGATGCGGACTTTCGAGCCCTCTCCGCGGAGAATGGCGTCGAAGGCAATCGAGCTACTGGAGCAGCACGCCGCGAACATCGTCTTGTTGTTCACCGATGTGGAGATGCCTGGCGGGCCAGACGGTTTCGAGTTGGCACGAACCACAGCTAACCGATGGCCCGATATCTCGATCGTGGTTGTGTCAGGCGGCTTAAAACCTGGCCCGAACGAACTTCCGGAAGGCGCTGTCTTCCTCGACAGGCCCTTCAGCGCCAAGATCGTCCACGACCATCTCGATATGATACTTTCGGACGGGCGCAAGCCTGAGCTGATCGGCCCCCAGGCGGTGGTCCAAGGATGGAGTTAGTGCGCGGTAGGCCGTTCTGCCACGGGTAGCTTGGCCGGCGGAGCTGGTCGGGCGAGCGCAGCCGGCCAAGCGGAGAACGCTGGCACGAACACCTCCGGTGCCGGGGGCCGGTATCCCAGCGAGGCATGTGGGCGCACAGTGTTGTAGTGACGCCTCCAGCTTTCGATCACGATCTGCGCCTCCTTGAGTGTGTAGAAGATCTCACCATTCAGGAGTTCGTCGCGCAGACGCGCGTTGAAGCTCTCGACGTACCCATTCTCCCAGGGTGAGCCTGGCGTGATGTAAGCGGTTTTGCTGCCGACCGCGGTGATCCAGGCTTGCACAGCCTTCGCGACGAACTCAGGCCCATTATCCGAACGAATATGGCCCGGTACGCCACGCAGGATGAACAGGTCCGAGAGCACGTCGATAACGTCGATCCCCTTGAGCTTGCGTGCGACCCGGATCGCCAGGCATTCGTGCGTGAACTCGCTGCGCGGTCCTTCGGTTCATCGACCACGTTGAGCATCCGGATCTTGCGCCCATCGTGCGTGCGGGCCTCGACGAAGTCGTACGACCATACGTGATTGCGGTGTTCCGGGCGAAGACGAACACAGGAGCCGTCGTTGTCCCAGATCCGCCCCCGCTTGGGCTGCTTGGCCGGCACCTTCAGCCCCTCACGCCGCCAGATCCGCTCGACGCGCTTGTCGTTGACCGACCACCCGGCCG
>NZ_JAKSYR010000152.1:0-121294 GCF_022829705.1 Methylobacterium sp. E-025 | reverse complement strand
GAGCAGGTGCGGGATGCCGTCGTAGACCGACAGCTCCAGCATCTTCGGGTCGACCATGATCAGGCGGCACTCCTCCGGCTTCATCCGGTAGAGGAGCGAGAGGATCATGGTGTTGATCGCCACCGACTTGCCCGAGCCGGTGGTGCCGGCCACCAGCAGGTGCGGCATGCGGGCGAGATCGGCGATGATCGGCTCGCCGCCGATGTTTTTCCCCAAGCACAGCGCGAGCTTGTGCTTGGTCTCGACGAAGTCGGCCGAGGCCAGGAGCTCGCGCAGGTACACGGTCTCGCGCCGCGCGTTCGGCAGCTCGATGCCGATGGCGTTGCGGCCGGGCACGACGGCGACGCGGGCCGAGACCGCCGACATCGAGCGCGCGATGTCGTCGGCGAGCGAGATGACGCGGGAGGACTTGGTGCCGGGCGCCGGCTCGAGCTCGTAGAGGGTCACGACCGGTCCGGGCCGCACCGCGAGGATGTCGCCGCGCACGCCGAAATCGCCGAGCGTGGCTTCCAACAGCGTCGCGTTCTGCTCCAGCGCGTCGGCCGAGACCAGGCTCGCCTGCGACGGGCCGCGCGGCTCGGCCAGGAGGTCGAGCGCGGGATGGCGGTAATCGTCCCGGCCGCTGGCCGGCGCCGGGCGGCGCGCGGGCGCCACCGGCGCCACCGGTGCGGAGACGCGGGAGGCCGCGGCCTCCGCCGGCACGGGGGTCGGCTCGTCCTCGCTCCTAGAATCTTCGCCCCTGAAATCCTCGCCCTCAAAATCCTCGTCGTCGTGGACGACGGGCAGCGGACGCCGGCCCTGCGGCGCAGGCGCGGCGTGGGGCGCGGCCGGAGCCGTGGCCTGGTCGGCGCGCGGCTCGAACACCGGCTCGCCCGCGCGGCCGCCGTTGGGGAGCTGGCTCGCCCAGGGCAGGTCCTCGTCGGAGAAGGCGCGGCGGGCGGCCAGGGCCGGCGAGGCGCCGGCATAGCTGAGCGCGCCGAGGCCGGCGCGTTGCGCCCGCCACATCTCCCAGCGTTCGGCCAGGGCCGCGCGACCGCGCATCGCCGCCTGGAGCACGGTGCCGAACCCGACGATCCCGAGACCCGGCTCGTCGGATTCGTCGCGGTCGTCGTATCGCCGATCCTGCGCCGCGTCCGGATGGGTGCGGCGCGGCCGGTCGGCCCGCGCCATCGCGGGGGCCACGTCGTCCTCCGCCTCGTCGAGGCCGGGGGCGACCCGGCACGCGGCCGTCAGGCTGAGGATCGCGACGCCGGCGTAGACGAAGCCGACGAGGGCCGCGCCGGCCTGCGAGATCGCGCCGACGATGGTGCGCGCGGCCGACATCAGCGCGTCGCCGGCGACCCCGCCGAGCCCGGTCGGCAGCGGCCAGCGGGCGGTCGGCGGCAGGGCGCTGGCCACCGCGCTCGCGGCGCAGAAGCCGATGATCCACAGGGCGATGCGCATGCCGCCGTTCGGCAGGTCGCGCTCGCGCATCAGCCGGACGCCCCACAGCGCCGGCGGCAGCACGAAGGCGAGCGCACCGAGCCCGAGGATCTGCATGGCGAGATCCGAGACCACCGCCCCGGGCTGGCCGAGCACGTTGTGCGCGACGTGGTCGGTGGCGTGGTTGAGGCTCGGGTCGTCGATCGACCACGTCGCGAGGGCGACCGTCAGCGCGATCGCGCCCGTGAACAGGACGAGCCCACCGAGTTCCGTCAGCCGCCGCGCCAGGAACGGGCGCAGCGTGTCGACGAAGGTATCGTAGGGCGACGCGGAGCGGCGAAGCGAGCGCATGCGGGACCGGACGCGAAAGGAGACTCTGCCCCGGAGGCTAGGCGCCTTACGTTAACGCGCATTTAAGGTTGAAAAATCCTTCACGTCCCGGGCTTTGCCCTTGCGAGGACGGCCCGGATCGGAAACGCTTCCCTTTCCCCCCGGCCGGGCCTCCGGGCCGCCTGGGAAGACCGACGATGCTTGCCCCCGCCGAGTTCGACGCCCTGGTCGACCTGATCTACGAAGCCGCCGTCGTGCCCGAGATCTGGCCGGAGGTGCTCGACCGGATCGCCGCCGCGACGGGGTCCGTCGGGGCCATCATCCTCGCCGAGGGGCGGCACGGCCCCCGGTGGCGCGCCACCGGCGCCCTCCTGACGCACCTGCCGGAGGCGATCGCCAGCGGCCTGATGGCGGTGAACCCGCGCCCGGGCCGCGCGCTGGCGCTCGGCCATTCCGGCTTCGTCCACGACCTCGACCTGTTCACCCATGCGGAAATGGACGCGGACCCGATGTACGGGTTCCTGCGGGCCCGCGGCCTCGGCTGGTGCACCGGCGTCGCCATCCCGACGGTGGGGGAGGATGCCGTGATCTTCTCCTGGGAACGGGTCTTCGCGGCGGGGCCGTTCACGCCGGAGACCGTGCGCGCCCTCGATCCCCTGCGCGCGCACCTCGCCCGCGCCGGGCTGATCGCCGCCCGCCTCGGGCTGGCCGCAGGCCCGCAGCGTCGTCTCGGCCCTCGACCTGCTCGGCCTGCCGGCCGCGGTCCTGTCACCGGGGAACCGGGTGATCGCCGCCAACGGCCTGTTCGCCGGCCTCGTGCCCTCCGTCGCCCAGGATCGGTCCGATCGCGTCCACCTGACGGACCCGCGCGCGGACGGCCTCCTCGTCCGCGCGCTCGCGGCGCCGGTGCAGGCCGGCGACCCGAACACCGTCGCCTCCATCCCGATCGCGGCGCGGGCCGATCGCGGTGCGATGATCGCCCACCTCGTGCCGGTGCGCGGGGCCGCCCGCGACGTGTTCGCCGCCGCGGCGACGATCCTCGTCGTGGCGGATCTCCGGCAGGGCCGGGCCCTTCCGGCGGAGCTGATGCAGGGATTGTTCGACCTCACCCCCGCCGAGGCGCGCGTCGCCCGCGGGCTGACGAACGGGCACACGGTCGGCACGCTGGCCGACGTGCACGGCGTCTCGTCGGCGACCATCCGCACGCAGCTGAAGGCGATCTTCGCCAAGACCGGCACCGCCCGCCAGGCCGACCTCGTCGCGATGCTCACCGGCGCGGCGATCGGGCGCGACCCGACCTGACCTTCGGGATCCCGCGGAACGCGCGCGCGGTGGTGCAAAACGCGTTTCGATATGGCAGACCGTCATCATGAAGATCGACGGCCGCCCCTACAGGACTATCTTCCCCGACGCGGACGGCGTCAGCGTCCAGGTGATCGACCAGACCCGCCTGCCCTTCGCCTTCGAGCTGCAGCGGCTGGCGAGCCTCGACGACGCCGCGCGCGCGATCCGCACCATGGTGGTGCGCGGCGCGCCGCTGATCGGCGTGACCGCCGCCTACGGCTTGGCCTTCGCGATGCGCGAGGATGCTTCGAATGCCGGCCTCGACCACGCGGTGGCGGCGCTGGCCGCGACCCGCCCGACGGCGATCAACCTGCGCTGGGCGCTCGACCGGGTCGCGGGGAACCTGCGCCAGGTCCAGGCGCCCGAGCGATTCGCCCGCGCCTTCGCCGAGGCCGGCCGCATCGCCGAGGAGGACGTGGCGAGCTGCCGCGCCATCGGCAACCACGGCGTCGGCCTGATCGCCGAGATCGCGCGGCGGACTGGCCGGACGGTCAACGTCCTGACCCATTGCAACGCCGGCTGGCTCGCCACCGTCGACTGGGGCACGGCGCTGGCGCCGATCTACGTCGCGCACGAGGCCGGCGTGCCGGTCCACGTGATCGTCGACGAGACCCGGCCCCGCAACCAGGGCGCGGCGCTGACCGCGTTCGAGCTCAACGGCCACGGGGTGCCGCACACCGTCGTCGCCGACAACGCCGGGGGCCACCTGATGCAGCACGGGCAGGTCGATCTCTGCATCGTCGGCTCGGACCGCACCACCGCGTCGGGCGACGTCTGCAACAAGATCGGCACCTACCTGAAGGCCCTCGCCGCCCACGACAACGGCATCCCGTTCTACGTGGCGCTCCCGTTCTCGACGATCGACTGGACCCTGCAGGACGGTGTCGCCGAGATCCCGATCGAGGAGCGCGACGCGCGCGAGGTCACCCATCTCACCGGGCGGCTCGAGGATGGCGGCTTCGCCACGATCCAGGTGGTCTCGCCGGGCAGCCCGGTCGCCAACCCGGCCTTCGACGTCACCCCCGGACGCCTCGTCACCGGCCTGATCACCGAGCGCGGCATCGCGCCGGCCGACGCCGAGGGCCTGCTCGGCCTCTATCCCGAGCGCCGCCGCGCCGCCTGAGCGGCGACCCGTCGACGAGCGCGCCCATGGCTTCGCCCCTCGCCTGCCAGCGGCACCTGTTCGAGGTGCCGGCGGAGGTCGCCTACCTCGATGCCGCCGCCTGGACGCCGCTTCCGCGCAGCGTGCGCGAGGCGGGCGAGGCCGGCATGCGGGTGAAGAGCCTGCCCTGGGCCCATCCACGCTCCGAGGTGCCGCCTTGGACCGAGCGGGCGCGCTGCGCGGCGGCGGCCCTGATCGGCGCTCCGGCGGACGCCGTCGCCGTCGTCGGCTCGGTCGCCGACGCCATCGCGATCGCGGCGCGGGCGATCGCACCGGTGCCGGGCGGGCGCATCCTGCGCGTCGCCGAGGAGTTTCCGTCGCTCTGCCTGGCCTTCGACCGCCTCGCCGCGGAGGCCGGCATGGTGGTCGAGGCGGTGCCGCGCCCGGACGATGGCGACTGGACGGCGGCGCTCCTCGAAGCGACCGCCCGCCCCGGTGCGCCGCCGCTCGCGGTCGCGACCCTGACGCCGCTGCACTGGGCGGACGGGACAATCATCGACGTCGACCGTCTCGCCCCGGCCGTCCGCGCGGCCGGCGCCGCCCTGGTGGTGGACGCGACCCAGGCGGTCGGCGCGATGCCGATCGACGTGGCTCGGTTGAAGCCCGATTTCCTGGCCTTCCCGACCTACAAGTGGGTGCTCGGCCCCTACAGCCTCGCCTTCCTCTACGCCGCACCGCATCGGCGGGAGGGACGGCCCCTCTCCGAGCATGCCGGGAACCGCCCGCCGGTCGTGGGCGCACGCCGCTACGACCGCGGCGAATGCCACGATCCGGTCGGCCTGCCGATGGCGGCCACGGGCCTGGAACTCGTGGCGGGCTGGGGCGTGGCGGCGATCGAAGGCCGGCTCCGGGACTTGACCGACCGCCTCGCCGAAGGCGTGCAGGCCCTCGGCCTCGCGGTGCCGCCGCGCGCGCTGCGCAGCCCGCACATTCTGGGCCTCACGGTGCCGGGTGCCGACGCCGAGGATCTCGTCGCGCGGCTGCGAAGCCGGAACGTATTCGTCAGCGCCCGGCTCGGCCGCCTGCGGATCAGCCCGCAGGTCTTTGTCGACGAGGCCGACCTGTGCCGCGTCCTGGCGGCGCTGGAGGCGGTGCTGCCCGGTCGCGGCTAGAAATCGGCCCGCGGTCGGGCGGGAATGTCAGCGCCCGGGGCCCGTCGACCCGGCGGTGGCGAGGTTGCGGCGGGTCTCGGCCTGGCCGCTGACGTCGCCGAAATACTTGGTCGAATCGCCGAGCTGCACCGAAGGCTGGCAGTACGGCGTGCAGGAATACGAGTTCCGCTCCTCGGCGCCGCGCTGGATGGTGATCACCGAAGCCTGCGAGGCTTCCACCCGGATCGTCGTCTCGGCCAGCATCGCGCCGGCGGCGTCGAGGGCGATCAGGTTGGTCGCGCCGAAGCTCTTGCCGGTCAGCACCAGCACGCCGTTCTTCTGCAGCGTCACGTCGGCGATGATCGGGTTGCCGACGATCACCGTCTGCGTGCGCTCGGGCAGGCGCATGACCTTGGCGTTGTCGACCATCACGGTGACGACGGGCAGGGTTTCCGCCCGCAGCGCGGGGGCCGTCGCGAAGGCGAGCGCGACGGCGAGGGCGACGCCCGGCAGGCGCTTGGCCGAGCGGGCACGGGACGGGCGGTGGGGCTGGGTGAGGCGCATCGGCTGCTGAGACTCATCAATACGCTGGAGGCGCGTCGCGCGGGCGTGGTGCCTGCAGAGCGGTGCGACGCGCCGAGGCGCGCATCCCGTTCGCCTCCAGGCAACACCTTATTGGTGAAGGAACCGCTAAGCCGGCGCCGTGGCGGAGCGCCGAAGACTTGACGCTTTCTTCACCATGCGGGTGGTCGTGCCTCGATTTAGCGCTTTCGCGGACCGACTTAACCGAATGGCAAGGCGGGTTCGGCATCCTCCATCTGCCGCCGATCGAAACAACAGATCTTCGACGGTTACCTCGCAAGTGTTTCGACCAAGGATTGCAGCCATGAAGACCATGTTCAAGAACTTCGCTTCGGACGAGTCCGGCGCCACCGCGATCGAATACGGCATGATCGCCGCCCTCGTCGCCGTGGTCATCATCGGCGCGCTGACCACCATGGGCTCCAAGCTCAAGAATACCTTCAACGGCGTCTCCAACCAGCTCGCTAATGGTTAGGCTTCGCGTCCATCGGAAACGGCGCAGTCGGCGGCAACGTCCCGGTCTCCCGGCCCTCCCACGGGAGGCGGCCAGGGGATCGGGGCTCGGGCCGACAGACCGTCACGGCGGACACGGGCCGTAAGTCGGGGTGCGGTGCGTCCCTCGCGGGCGCGCATGCCCTGCCCCGCCGCGGGCCAAAGCCGATCCCGCCCCTGCGGGATCGGCTTCGCGTCGTCCGCGATCTCGGGCCCGTGCGTCCGGGCGCGGCCTGGATCGGAATTTGCGGTTTCTTCACGCCCGCGCCCGACACTCGCGACTTGGACACCCCATCGACGGTCGAATCGACCGCGATCGCAAGGATGATGGCAACGGTCATGGCAAGCGTGATGGCTAGCACCGGTCTGGCGAGCTTCGGCCTCCTGATCGTCTTCCCGTTCTTCATGGCCTACGCCGCGGCGAGCGACCTTCTCACGATGTTGATCCCGAACCGGATCTCGCTGGCCCTCATCGCCGGCTTCTGCGTGGTCGCCGCCACCGGCCTGTTCAGCCTTCCCGAGATCGGGATGCATCTCGCGGCCGGCGCGCTGGTGCTCGTCGTCACCTTCACCCTGTTCTCGCTGGGCAAGATCGGCGGCGGCGACGCCAAGCTCGCGGCTTCGACCGCGCTCTGGATCGGGTTCGACCAGCTTCTCGACTACCTGCTCGTCGCCTCGATCCTCGGTGGGGCGCTGACGCTGGCGATCCTCCTGGCGCGCAGCCATCCCCTGCCCTCCGTCGTCGCCCGCCTGCCCTTCGCGCTGCACCTGCACGACGCCAAGACCGGCATTCCCTACGGCATCGCGCTCGCGGCCTCCGCGCTGGTGATCCTGCCCGAGACCCTGGTCTGGACCCGCGCCCTCGGCGGCTGAGCCCCGAACCGAGCTGCCAGCGGCACCGACTGACGATGAAGATCGGCGCCACGGGCGGACGACCGCGTTAGGCGGCCGGAACCGCGTCATTCACCGTGCCGTCCGGTCAGACCGTCCTCGGACATCGGACGAAACGCGATGGTCATGCCTTCTTAACCCTAATTTGAGGAATTCGGCCCTAACGTCGGTCAACGGGCGGCGACCCTGCCGTTCCATGCTTTGGCCCGACGATGAAACCAGCGCGTCTTGCCGTCCTCGCCATCGCCCTCGTCGCGGGCGGTGGAGCGGCTTTCCTGATGAGCGGCGGCGATCCGCCGCCCCCGCCCGTCGTCAGGGTCGAGGCGCCCGCGCCGCCGACGACCGAGGTGCTGGTCGCGGCCGCCGAGCTGCCCATGGGTCAGGTGCTCCAGGTCGCCGACCTGCGCTGGCAGAAATGGCCCGACGACGCGCTGACCCCCGGCTACATCACCCGCAAGGACGTGCCGAAGGCGCTGGAGGAGACGGCCGGCGCCACGATCCGCTCGGCCTTCCTGGCCGGCGAGCCGATCCGCCCGCAGAAGCTCGTGCGGCCCGACAGCGGCTTCATGGCCGCGATCCTGCCCTCCGGGATGCGCGCCGTCGCGATCGTCACCGACAGCCGCGGCACCAACTCGGCCGGCGGCTTCATCCTGCCCAACGACCGGGTGGACGTGATTCGCACCTTCCGCGACGAGGACAATTCCAAGGCGACCGGCAGCGACGTGCAGGTCTCCCAGACCATCCTCACCGACGTGCGCGTGCTCGCGGTCGGCCAGCTGATCCAGGAGAAGAACGGCACCAACGTCGTCACCGGCGAGACCGCGACCCTCGCCCTGACCCCCGGCCAGGCCGAGAAGATCACGCTGGCCCAGAAGGTCGGCTCCCTCTCCCTCGCCCTGCGCAGCCTGGCCGATTCCGGCCGCCCGCCGGAAGCCGAGGCCGCGCCTCAGGAGGCGGCCCTGACGGTGATGCGCTTCGGCGTCAGCCGGCAGCAGACCCGGTGAGCCCCCCGATGCCCGAACCGCACGACGAGGTGCAGCCGATGACGGATTCCGGACCGACGCTCGCCGGCCATCCCGCGAGCCCCCTCACCCATCCTCTGGCGAGCCCGCTCGCCGGCCTGCTCGCCCTGCTGACGGCCTTCGGAACCGCTCCGGCGGCGGCGCAGGAGCGCGCGGTGCTCGGGCCCGCCCCGGTCCTGTCCGTCGGGCAGGCGGAGGCGAGCACGACCCGCAAGATCGAGCTGACCGCGGGCCGCTCCGTGATCGTCGACCTGCCGCGCGACGCCAAGGAGGTGTTCGTGGCCAACCCGGCGGTGGCCAACGCGGTGGTGCGCTCGACCCGCAAGGTCTTCGTCATCGGCATGGCCGACGGCGCGACCTCGATCTTCATCCTCGACGCGGAAGGCCGCCAGATCGCGGCGCTCGACGTGACGGTGGCGCGCGACCTCAAGCTCGGGGCGCTGCGCCAGCTCCTGAGCCAGAGCATTCCCGGCGGCCGCTTCGACGTGCGCGTCACCGGCGATTCGATCCTGCTGTCCGGCTCGGTCGGCTCCTCGTCCGAGGCGCAGCAGGCGATCGACATCGCCAACGCCTTCGTCGGCGTGTCCGGCGGCGGCGCCGGCGGTGGCGGCGCCGGAGCCCGCGGCGCGGTGATCAACAACCTGACGATCCGCAACAAGGACCAGGTGATGCTGCGCGTCACCGTGGTCGAGGTCGCGCGCACCGTCCTCAAGCAGTTCGGGATCAACCTCAGCGGCAGCTGGTCGGGGCTCAACCTCGCCAACGTGACGCCGCTCTCGCTCTCGGGCGGCCAGTTCCCGGCCGGGAACCTGCTCTCGGGCACGATCAACGGCACCGGCGGCGCGAGCATCACGGCGACGCTGCGTGCGTTCGAGCAGGCCGGCGTCTCGCGCGTTCTCGCCGAGCCGACGCTCACCGCGATCTCGGGCGAGTCGGCGAACTTCACCGCCGGCGGCGAGCTGCCGGTCCCGTCGAGCCAGAGCTGCACGCCGAGCCTCGTCGCGGGGACCCAGCCGACCTGCGTCGTCGGCATCTCCTTCAAGCCCTACGGCGTCACCCTCAACTTCACGCCGGTGGTGATGGCCGAGAACCGCATCTCCGTGCGCGTCGGCACGTCGGTGAGCGAGATCGACCCGCAGAACTCCTACTCGTTCGTCAGCGGCAACACGACCTCGGCCGTTCCGGGCCTGACGGTGCGCAAGTCCGAGACGACGGTCGAGCTCGCCTCGGGCGCCACGATGATGACCGCGGGCCTGATCCAACAGAAGAGCAAGGCGGCGATCAACGGCCTGCCCGGCCTCGTCAACCTGCCGATCCTCGGTGCCCTGTTCCGCTCGCGCGACTACCAGCGGCAGGAGACCGAGCTGATGATCATGGTCACCCCCTACATCGCCAAGGCGATGGAGCCCCGGCAGGTGACGCGCCCCGACGACGCCTTCGTCGACGCCACCGACGGCCAGGCGATCCTGCTCGGGCAGATCAACCGGGTCTACGGCACCGCCGGCACCGCTCCGCTCGGGCGCGGCTATCGCGGCCGCGTCGGCTTCATCACCGACTGATCCTCGCCCCGCGGTGCCCCGCCCCGCGCGACTTCCCTCCTCCGCCCCGGCGTCGCCCCGCCCCAGGACCGAACCGATGACGTTGCCCGGCCTGCCCTCCCCCGCCCGACGCACCCTGGCCCTCGCCATGCTCGCCGCCTCCGTCGGCGGCTCGCTCGGCGCCTGCCATTCCGACCGTGCCGTCACCGGCTCGATCGCGCCCGCCGACTATCGCGCCCGCCATCCGATCGTGCTCGCCGACGGCAGCCGCGTCCTCGACGTGTTCGTCACCGGGGTCGGCCATCTCGACCCGCGGCAGGCCGCCGACATCGACGCGTTCCTGCTGGAATATCGCCGCTACGGCCGCGGCAGCCTCGTGATCGACCTGCCGCGCGGGGTGGCCCCTTCCGTCGGCGCCGGCGTCGAGCGCACCGCCGCCGCCATCCGCCGGCTCGGCGCCGAGGGCGGCGTGCCGGCGCGCGAGATCGTGGTCTCCGGCTACCCGGTCGCCGATCCCGGCCTCGCCAGCCCGATCCGCCTCAGCTTCCACCGCATGGAGGCGCGCGTCGCCGACAAGTGCGGGCTGTGGCCCCAGGACCTAGGCGAGAGCAGCCCGATCGCGAACTTCCGCAATCAGCCGTCGTGGAACCTCGGCTGCTCCACCCAGGCGACGATCGCCGCCCAGGTCGCCGACCCGGTCGACCTGGTGCGCGGGCGTCCCGAGGGCCGCATCGACACGATCCGCCGGGTCAAGGACATCGGCCAGCTTCGCGAGGGCAAGGATCCGTCAACCGCCTGGCGCCAGGATGGCAAGACGAGCGTGAAGTCCTCGGTCAGCGAGTGAGCCGCCGCGCGGCGCCACGCCCCGGCTCCGCCGACCCAGAGACCCAAACGTTAAGACTTAAGACCTAGACCCCAGACTCAAGAACCCGAACCCGAAGGCCTCGTCATGGCGGACCACCCCGAGACATCTGAGCGGATGATCGCCCCGGTGCCCCGGATCACGATCCAGGCGTTCTGCGAGGTCGCGGAGACCGCTGCGATGATCGAGAGCGCCGGGACGGACCGGCGCATGCAGAAGGCCCATCTCAAGGTCCAGATGGGGGGCGGCGCAGCCGCGGTCGAAGCCTACCGCCATGCGCCGACCCCCAACGTCATCATCATCGAGACGCAGGGTCCGAAATCCCGGCCGATGGAATGCCTCGACGCCCTCGCCGAGGTCTGCGACGCCGGCACCCGGGTGCTCGTCATCGGGCACGTCAACGACGTGACGCTGTATCGCCAGTTCATCCAGCGCGGCGTCAGCGACTACCTGATGGCGCCGGTCGAGCCGCTGACGCTGATCGCCTCGCTCTCGGACCTGTTCGCCGCCCCCGGGGTCAAGCCGGTCGGGCGGACCATCGCGGTCTACGGCGTCAAGGGCGGCATCGGCGCCTCGACGGTCGCCCACAACCTCGCCTGGTCGATCGCCCGCGGCCAGGGCGCGCAGACGGTGATCGCCGACCTCGACATCGCCTTCGGCACCGCTTCGCTCAACTTCAACCAGGATCCGCCCCAGGGCGTCGCCGAGGCGGTGTTCGCGCCCGAGCGCCTCGATTCGGCGCTGGTCGAGCGCCTGCTCTCGAAGTGCAGCGACCAGCTCAGCCTGCTCTCGGCGCCGGCGAGCCTCGACCGCACCATCGACCTGTCCGAGCCGGCCTTCGACGCGCTGATCGACCACCTGCGTGCGGCCGTGCCCTGCATCGTCCTCGACGTGCCGCACCAGTGGTGCGCCTGGTCGAAGCGGGTGCTGACCGGGGCCGACGAGATCCTGATCGTCGCCGGCCCCGATCTCGCCAGCCTGCGCAACGCCAAGAACCTGCTCGGCGCGTTGCAGCAGGGCCGGCCCAACGATGCGCGGCCCCGGGTGATCCTGAACGGCGTCGGGGTGCCCAAGCGTCCCGAGATCGGCGCGGTGGATTTCACCAAGGCGCTGGAATCGCCGCTCGTCGCCAGCATCCCGTTCGACCCGGCGCTGTTCGGCACCGCCGCCAACAACGGCCAGATGATCGCGGAGGTGCAGGCCGGCTCGAAGGCCGCCGAGATCTTCGCCGACCTCGCCGCGGCGATGCTGGGACGGCCGGAGGCGAAGCGCGCCCGCCCCAACCTGCTCGAGCCGCTCCT
Source organism: Methylobacterium sp. E-025 (assembly GCF_022829705.1). NCBI lineage: Bacteria > Pseudomonadati > Pseudomonadota > Alphaproteobacteria > Hyphomicrobiales > Methylobacteriaceae > Methylobacterium > Methylobacterium sp. E-025. Next base: position 109,257 of record NZ_JAKSYR010000152.1, on the reverse strand, counting down.
CGCGAAGCTCGCGCGCCGGAAGGCGTCCTGATGCCGATGCTCTCGCGGGCCGCCGTGCCCTCCCCGGCGGGCGATGCGGCCCACGCGCGGCTCGCAGCCAGATGCGCGCGGACGTCTGCGCGCCCGTCCTTTCCGACGCGATCCGAGGATTCGTCCCATGTTCGGTAGGAGGCAGGGTACCGCGGCGGCGCCGGCCGCAGCACCGCCGCCGGCCGCCCTGCGCGCGACCGCGCCGGTGCTGGTGCAGGAGAACGTGGCCGGCAAACGCATGGATGCGTCGCCCGCCGTGGTGGCGCAGGACAACCCGCGCTCGGAGGATTACTACCGCACCAAGAGCATGATCTTCGGCGCGCTGATCGAAGCGATCGACCTCGCGCAGCTCTCGCGCCTCGAGCCCGATGCGGCGCGCGAGGAAATCCGCGACATCGTCTCGGAGATCATCGGCCTCAAGAACATCGTGCTGTCGATCGCCGAGCAGGAGGAGCTGCTCGACGACATCTGCAACGACGTGCTCGGCTACGGCCCGCTGGAGCCGCTGCTCGCCCGCGACGACATCGCCGACATCATGATCAACGGCGCCAACCGCGCCTTCATCGAGGTGAACGGCAAGATCCAGCTCACCAACGTGCGCTTCCGCGACAATCAGCAGCTGATGAACATCTGCCAGCGCATCGTCAGCCAGGTCGGGCGCCGGGTCGACGACGCCTCGCCGATCTGCGACGCGCGCCTTCCGGACGGCTCCCGCGTCAACGTCATCGCGCCGCCGCTGGCCATCGACGGCCCGGCCCTGACCATCCGAAAGTTCAAGAAGGACAAGCTCACCCTCGACCAGCTCGTGCGCTTCGGCGCGATCTCGCCGGAGGGGGCGGAGATCCTGAAGATCATCGGCCGGTCGCGCTGCAACATCGTCATCTCCGGCGGCACCGGCTCGGGCAAGACCACCCTGCTGAACTGCCTCACCGCCTTCATCGAGCACGACGAGCGCGTCATCACCTGCGAGGACGCGGCGGAGCTGCAGCTTCAGCAGCCGCACGTGGTGCGCCTGGAGACGCGCCCGCCCAACATGGAGGGCCAAGGCCAGGTCACCATGCGCGACCTCGTCAAGAACTGCCTGCGCATGCGGCCGGAGCGGATCATCGTCGGCGAGGTGCGCGGGCCGGAGGCGTTCGACCTGCTGCAGGCGATGAACACCGGCCACGACGGCTCGATGGGAACGCTGCACGCCAACTCCCCGCGCGAGTGCCTGTCGCGCATCGAGTCGATGATCTCGATGGGCGGCTTCACCCTGCCCTCCAAGACGCTGCGCGAGATGATCTGCGGCTCGATCGACGTCGTGGTGCAGGCCACCCGCCTGCGCGACGGCTCGCGCCGCATCACCCACATCACCGAGGTGCTCGGGATGGAGGGCGACGTCATCACCACCCAGGACGTCTTCCTGTTCGACATCGTCGGCGAGGATGCCAACGGCAAGCTGATCGGGCGCCATCGCTCCACCGGCGTCGGCCGGCCGAAATTCTGGGAGCGGGCGCGCTACTACGGGCTGGAGCGGCAACTCGGCGAGGCGCTCGACGCCGCCGCCGAGGCGTCGGGTGCGCTGTGAACGCCGCCGCGAACGTCCCGCTCGCCGTCGGGCTGGTCTTCGTGACCACGCTCGCCCTCGGCTACGTCTTCCTGATGCCGCTGCTGATGGGCGAGCGGCGGGCGACGCAGCGCCTCAGGACGATCAGCGCCTCGGCCGCCGGCAACGCGATCCGCGGCGTCACCGTGAACCGGCGCGAGCAGGTCGCGAAGACGCTCGGCGAGATCGAGGCCAAGGCCAAGGGCGCCGCCAAGGTGACCCTCGAGCTCAAGATCGCGCGGGCCGGCCTGGCGTGGTCGGAGCGGACCTACTGGATGATCTCCGCCGGCCTCGCGGTGGTGGTCGGCCTGCTCGTGCTCATGATCACCGCGAGCCCGATCGCCGGGCTGGGGGGGACCTTCGTCGGCGGCCTCGGCGTGCCGATGTTGCTGCTGCGCCACCTGCGCAAGCGCCGCATCGCGAACTTCACGAAGGAGCTGCCCAACGCCGTCGACGTGGTGGTGCGCGGCATCCGAACCGGCATCCCCGTCAGCGACTGCTTCCGCATGGTCTCCCGCGAGGCCGAGGAGCCGGTGCGCTCGGAGTTCCGGGTCGTCATCGAGACCCAGGCGTTGGGCCTGTCGCTCGGCGAGGCGGTCTCGCGGCTCTACGAGCGGGTCCCGGTGCAGGAGGTGAACTTCTTCGCGATCGTGATCAACATCCAGCAGCAATCGGGCGGCAACCTCTCCGAGGCGCTCTCCAACCTGTCGCGGGTGCTGCGCGAGCGTCGGAAGATGGCCGGCAAGGTCCAGGCGATGAGCATGGAGGCCAAGTCCTCGGCCGGCATCATCGCCGCGCTTCCGTTCTTCGTCGCGGGCATCACTTATTTCACCAGCCCGGATTACATCTCGATCCTCTGGACCACCAATTTCGGCAAGCTCGCGCTGCTGGGCTCGGCGATCTGGATGAGCATCGGCATCCTCACCATCAAGAAGATGATCGCGTTCGACATCTGAGCCCGCCTGCGGCCCGCGCCGTCCGGCAGCCCGGATCGCGCCGCGCCGGGCTCGATCACATCCGGTCGTCACCCGAAGCCCGACGGCCCTTTCGCGGAAGCCCATCGCCATGATCGACCTCATCGCCGATAAGGTCTTCGACCCGCGCACCATGGGCATCGCGTTGACCGCGGTCGCCGTGGCGGCGACGGCCTTCGCCGTGGCGCAGCCGTTCCTCGAGAGCGACAACCTCGGCAAGCGGATGAAGCTCGTCAGCGACGAGCGCGAGATCATCCGGCGGCGGGAACGCGAGCGCCTCAACACCAAGGCGACGCTGCGGATCGAGCCCAAGGCCTACATGAAGCGGGTCGTCGAGCGGTTCGACCTGCGCCGCTGGCTCGGCACCGACACGGCCAAGCGCAAGCTCCTGATGGCCGGCTATCGCGGCCAGCAATCCGAGACCACGTTCCTGTTCTTCCGCCTGGTCATGCCGATCTCGGCGACGCTGGGCTCGCTGTTCTACCTGTTCGTGCTGGAGGCCCTGGACCAGCCCTACCTGATGCGCCTCGGCATCGTCATCGCCTGCGCCTACGCAGGCATCAAGGCGCCGGAACTCTACCTCGTCAACAAGTCGAACAAGCGCAAGGCCGAGATCAAGCTCGCCTGGCCCGATGCCCTCGACCTGACGCTGATCTGCGTCGAATCGGGCATGGCGATCGAGCACGCCTTCCGGAAGGTGAGCACCGAGATCGCCGCCACCTCGGTGGTGCTGGCGGAGGAGCTCGCCCTGATGACCGCCGAGATGTCGTTCCTGCCCGATCGCCGCCAGGCCTACGAGAACCTCGCGATGCGCGTCGGCCTCGAGCCGGTGAAGGCCGTCGTCACGGCGCTGATCCAGGCCGAGCGCTACGGCACCCCGATCGGCCAGGCGCTGCGCGTGCTCGCGCAGGAGAGCCGCGACCAGCGCATGAACGAGGCCGAGAAGAAGGCGGCCTCGCTGCCGCCGAAGCTGACCGTGCCGATGATCCTGTTCTTTCTGCCGGTGCTGTTCGTGGTGATCATCAGCCCGGCGATCATCCAGGCGATGCGCTGACGCCCGAGGGGCGCCGCTCCCGCCCGGCGTCGCCACCTCGGCTCGGAAGGGCTCGCGGCGCGCTCTTCGAGGGCGATGCGGGCAAGCATTCGCCCCCGCAAATCCTTGACAGATCGCGTGCCGATCCCCTATCCACCGGGCACAACGCGCGGCTTCCTCGCAGAAGGCCGTGCGTTTCGCGTTGCGGCGGCCCTTCGGGCGGATCGCGACGAATGCATAAGAAGTCGGTCCAGGGCGCGTCCCGGAGGCCGTTCGAACCACGAGAGAGACGATGTTCGCAGTCATCAAGACGGGCGGCAAGCAGTATCGCGTTGCCGAGAACGACACCATCACCATCGCCAGCCTCGAAGGCGACGAAGGCTCCGCCGTGACCTTCGGCGAGGTCCTGCTGTTCACCGACGGCGACGCGACCCAGGTCGGCGCGCCGCTCCTGTCGGGCTTCAGCGTCACCGGCGAGATCGTCTCCCACGGTCGCGACAAGAAGGTCATCGCCTTCAAGAAGCGCCGCCGGCAGAACTCGCGGCGCAAGCGCGGCCACCGCCAGCACCACACGGTCGTGCGCATCACCGGCCTCTCGGCCGGTTCGAAGAGCGCGTAAGGGCGACCCCGCCCCCACGCGATCCGCACGTTCCGATCCCACGTCATTCGAAAGACTGAACCATGGCACACAAAAAAGCAGGCGGCTCGTCCCGCAACGGCCGCGACTCGGCCGGCCAGCGCCTCGGCGTGAAGAAGTTCGGCTCGGAAGCCGTGATTCCGGGCAACATCATCGTGCGCCAGCGCGGCACCAAGTGGCACCCCGGCACCAATGTCGGCATGGGCAAGGATCACACCCTGTTCGCGCTGACCGAGGGTCGCGTGGAGTTCCAGACCAAGCGCGGCCGCGCCTTCGTGGCGGTGGTGCCGCTCGCGCAAGCGGCAGAGTAGACGGCGGGCGCCTCGAACAGGCGAAGCAGGCCCCGCCGGTGTCCCACACCGAACCGGCGGATCTGTTTCTCGCATCCTGGCCACGAGGCCGGGGGGTCGAACGGAAGACGCGGGGGAGGATGGGGCGCCATCCTCCCTTTCGTCGTCTCAGCGCAACGGTCCTCCGCTACGGAGGATCGCGGCGGAGGAGCCCGAACGATGTTCCCCGATCTGACCCGCGACGACGTCTTCCGGATCGAGACCCGCAGCCTGTGGCTGCGCTGGCCGCGCGCCAAGGACGTGGACGCGATCGTGCGGCTCGCGGGCGACCGGTCGGTGGCCGAGATGACGGCGCGGATCCGCCACCCGATCGACCGGATGGAGACCGAGACCTTCGTGCTGGAGGCGCGGCGCTGCAACGCCGCCGGCGAGGGCCTGGCGATGGCGGTCTCGCTCCGGTCCGACCCGGACGGCCTCGTCGGGTTCGTCGGCATCCGCGCCGACGCGGCGACGGAGGGGGCCCGCCTCGGCTACTGGCTCGGCCGGCCCTTCTGGGGCCGCGGCCTCGCCACCGAGGCCGCCGAGGCGATGGTGCACGCCTACTTCGCCTATGCCGGCGGCTCGGTACTGTCGGCGGATGCGCGGGTGGAGAACCCGGCGTCGCGCCGGGTGCTGGAGAAGGTCGGCTTCGTCCGCACGGGAACGGCGACGGATTATGTCCCCGTCCGCGGCTGCGACCTGACATCCGATCGCTTCCGGCTCGACCGCGCCGCGTGGTCGGCCCGGTTCGGGGTCTCCGGCTGCGACCGGGCAGCCTGACGAAGCGATCGGCCCGGCGCCCTTGACGTCGCCGGACGGATCGATCGGAATCGATCCCTCGCCGTCTCGGCCCAAGGCCGAAGCGACGGGGTTCGCGGCGGAGCTGCGCAGCGTGCGCGACGCCGATGGACGGGGCCGCATCGCCGCGGCGTGAACGAGACGGGGCGGGCCGGTGGCCCGCGCCCCGACATGAAGACGAGCGACACCGTGAAATTCCTCGACGAAGCCAAGGTCTATGTCCGTTCCGGCGACGGGGGCGCGGGATGCGTCGCGTTCCGGCGCGAGAAGTTCATCGAGTTCGGCGGCCCCAACGGCGGCGACGGCGGGCGCGGCGGCGACGTCTGGGTCGAGTGCGTCGAGGGCCTGAACACGCTGATCGACTATCGCTACCAGCAGCACTTCAAGGCGCGGAAGGGCGAGCACGGCATGGGCTCGAACCGCCACGGCGCCAACGGCGCCGACGTGGTGCTGAAGGTGCCGGCCGGAACCCAGATCCTGGCGGTCGACGGCGAGCACCTGATCGCCGACATGACCCAGGTCGGCCAGCGGGTCCGGCTCGCCAAGGGCGGCAACGGCGGCTTCGGCAACGCCTACTTCACCACCTCGACCAACCGCGCCCCGAAGCACGCCAATCCGGGTCTGGAAGGCACCGAGCAGTGGATCTGGCTGCGCCTCAAGCTCATCGCGGATGCCGGCCTCGTCGGGCTGCCGAACGCCGGCAAGTCGACCTTCCTGGCCACCGTGACCTCGGCCAAGCCGAAGATCGCCGACTATCCCTTCACCACCCTGCATCCGGGGCTCGGCGTCGTGCGCTCGGATGCCCGCGAGTTCGTGCTCGCCGACATCCCCGGGCTGATCGAGGGCGCGCACGAGGGCGTCGGACTCGGCGACCGGTTCCTGGCCCATGTCGAGCGCTGCCGGGTGCTGCTGCACCTCGTCGACGCCACCTGCGAGCATGCCGGCAAGGCCTACAAGATGGTCCGGCACGAGCTGGAGGCCTACGGCGAGGACCTCGCTGGCAAGCCCGAGATCGTGGCGCTCTCCAAGGCCGACGCGATCGACGCCGACACCCTGAAGGAGCAGGTCGCCCGCCTGAAGCGCGCCGCCAAGCGCAAGCCGCTCGTCCTATCCTCGGCCTCGGGCCAGGGCGTGCCGGAGGCGCTGCGTGCGCTCCAGGGCGAAATGGATGCCGCCGCCGAGGCCGATCGGGTGCCCGAGGCGGCCTGGCAGCCGTGATGACGGGGGTGATCGGGTCGGTTAGCATCGCCCGAGGTTGTTGAACCTGTGGAGGTTTCGATGACGGAAGCGCTGATCGTCATGAACGACGAAGCCTTCGCTCTTGCGCATGAACTCGCGGAGCGCGCCGGCACCACGGTCGACGAGGCGGTAGTCACGGCGTTGCGAGAGCTCGACCGCCGCGTCGCGACGGTCAACGATGACCTGACACCGACGCAACGTGCCGAACGAGACATGATCCGAGCGCTGGTCCGCGAGGCGCGGGCACATCGCATCGCGAACGTCCCCACCGATCATGATTACCTCTACGACGAGTACGGCCTGCTGGTATGATCGCGCTCGACACCTCGGCGATCGTCGCGATTGCGATGGAAGACCCTGAAGGCGAGCGTTTCGACACGCTGGTCGCCAAGAATCGGGCGATCATCGGAACTCCGACGTTGCTCGAGGCCAGGATCGTGCTGGGATCGCTGATGCCGGGTTTTGCCGAGGATTTTTTGGAGGTCCTGATCCTGCGGACCACGGTGCAGCCGGTCGCCTTCACGCTCCAGATGTACCGCATGGCATCCGATGCCTTCCAGCGCTTCGGGAAGGGACAAGGGCATCCGGCGCGGTTGAACTTCGGCGACTGCCAATCCTATGCCGTCTCCAAAGCCCACGATGCGCCCCTCCTGTTCAAGGGTGACGACTTCGTCCACACCGACCTCGTCCCAGCTTACGTCCCGGCGTCATGACCCCCTCCCTCGATCAATTCCGCCGCGTCGTCATCAAGGTCGGCTCGGCCCTGCTGGTGGACCGCGCCCGCGGCCGGCTGCGGCACGCCTGGCTCGCGGCGCTCGCCGAGGACATCGCCGACCTGCATGCCCGCGGGGTCGACGTGCTGGTGGTGTCCTCGGGCAGCATCGCGCTCGGGCGCACCGTGCTCGGCTTCGCGCCGGGGGCCCTGCGGCTGGAGGAGAGCCAGGGCGCGGCCTCGGTCGGGCAGATCGCGCTGGCGCGGCACTGGGCCGAGGCGCTGGGCCACCACGGCATCGTCGCCGGGCAGATCCTGGTGACGCCGCAGGACACCGAGGAGCGCCGCCGCTACCTCAACGCGCGAGCGACCGTGCTCAAGCTCCTGGAGATGCGCGCGGTTCCGGTGGTCAACGAGAACGACACGGTGGCGACCTCCGAGATCCGCTACGGCGACAACGACCGGCTCGCCGCCCGCGTCGCCACGATGATCGGCGCCGACGTGCTGGTGCTGTTCTCCGACATCGACGGCCTCTACACCGCCCCCCCGAACGCCGACCCGGACGCGCGCCACCTGGCCGTGGTCGAGCGGATCACGCCCGAGATCGAGGCGATGGCCGGCGGTCCCGCCTCGGAGCTGTCGCGGGGCGGCATGCGGACCAAGGTCGAGGCCGCCAAGATCGCGGTGTCGGGCGGGACCCACATGATCATCGCCGACGGGCGCGAGAAGAACCCGCTCCGCAGCGTCGTCGCGGGCGGCCGCTGCACCTGGTTCCTGTCCGGTTCCACGCCCACCGCAGCGCGGAAAACCTGGATCGCCGGGTCGCTCGAGCCGCGCGGCACCCTGGTGATCGACGACGGCGCGGCGCGCGCGCTCGACGGTGGGGCGAGCCTGCTGCCGGTCGGCGTCTGCGGCGTCGAGGGCAGCTTCGGCCGGGGCGACGCCGTGCTGATCCGCGACCGCGCCGGGCGGGTGCTGGGCCGCGGCCTCGTCGGCTACGACAGCACGGAGGCGGCGCTGATCCTCGGCCGCCCGAGCGCGCAGATCGCTGACCTCCTCACCTATCCGGGACGCGCCTGGATGGTGCATCGCGACGACTTGGCGATGTTCTAGAACCGGTCGCGCCGCGTCCATGACTGGATACGAGCGCCTTCGAAACGTTCCGATCTTTGCCGCGGCGCTTGTTTCGTGCTGCCCGAGGATGCAGATAAGTCGCAGCTTCGTAGGCGGCTCGGGGAAGGCCGCCGACCTGGGATGATGCCCGTGCCAGTCCTGAACATGCGATCCGGCTTCGCGTCGGCCGACGACCTCGCCGAGCAGATGAACGGCATCGGCCGGCGCGCCCGCGCCGCCGGCCGCAAGCTGGCGCTGGCCTCGGCCGAGACCAAGGACGTGGCGTTGCGGGCCATCGCCGAGCGCCTGCGCGCCGACCGCGCCGTCATCCTGCGCGAGAATGCCCGCGATGTCGCCGCCGCGAAGGCCGCCGGGCAGAGCCAGGCGCTGATCGACCGGCTGACCCTCGACGAGGGCCGCCTCGCGGCGATCGCCGACGCGGTCGAGAAGATCGGCGCGCTGGCCGACCCCGTCGGGCGCCAGGTCGCGGCCTTCGAGCGCCCGAACGGTCTGCTGATCGAGCGCATCGCCGTGCCGCTCGGCGTCGTCGGCGTGATCTTCGAGAGCCGCCCGAACGTCACCGCCGATGCCGGCGCGCTCTGCCTCAAGGCCGGCAACGCCGCGATCCTGCGGGCCGGCTCGGACAGCCACCGCAGCGCCATGGCCATCGCCGAGGCGATGCGCGCCGGGCTCGAGGCCACCGGCCTGCCCGCGGACGCGATCCAGATCGTGCCGACGAAGGACCGCGCCGCGGTCGGCGCGATGCTCGCCGGCCTCGACGGCTGCATCGACGTGATCGTGCCCCGCGGCGGGCGCGGCCTGGTCGAGCGCGTCCACGCCGAGGCGCGGGTCCCGGTCTTCGCCCACCTCGACGGCATCTGCCACGTCTACGTCGCAGCCGCCGCCGACCTCGGCATGGCCCGGACCATCCTGCTCAACAGCAAGATGCGGCGCACCGGCATCTGCGGCGCCACCGAGACGCTGCTGGTCGACCGCGCCTGCGCCGGCACCCATCTCGCCCCCCTCGTCGCCGCCCTGCTCGACGCCGGCTGCGCGGTGCGCGGCGACGCCGACGTGCAGGCGGTGGACGGTCGCGTCACGGCGGCGACCGAGGCCGACTGGCGCACCGAGTACCTCGACGCGATCATCTCGGTCCGCGTCGTCGACGGGCTCGAGGCGGCGATCGAGCACATCGAGACCTACGGCTCGCACCACACCGACGCGATCGTCACCGAGGACGGCGACGAGGCCGTCCGCTTCCTCGCCGAGGTCGATTCCGCGATCGTGGTGCACAACGCCTCGACCCAGTTCGCCGATGGCGGCGAGTTCGGCTTCGGCGCCGAGATCGGCATCGCCACCGGCCGCATGCATGCCCGCGGCCCGGTCGGCGTGGAGCAACTCACCACCTTCAAGTACCGGGTCCACGGCAGCGGCCAGACGCGCCCGTGAGCGGCGCGGTCTCGCCTGCCGTGATCCGCGCCGTTGCGTGAGGGCGCGCTGCCGCCCGCGTCGCCGGGGATGCGGATCGGCCTGTACGGCGGCTCGTTCAACCCGGCGCATGCCGGCCACCTGCATGTCGGCACCATGGCGCTGCGCCGCCTGCGCCTCGACCGGGTGTGGTGGCTGGTCACGCCCGGAAACCCGCTGAAGCGCGGGCGGCCGATCGCGCCGCTCTCCGAGCGCTGCGCGCAGGCCGCCGCGGTGGCGAAGGGCGATCCGCGGATCGCGGTGACCGGGTTCGAGGCGGCGATCGGCGCCCGCTTCACCCGCGACACCCTGCGCTGGCTGGTGCGGCGGCGGCCGGGCATCCGCTTCGTCTGGATCATGGGGGCCGATTCGCTGGCGAGCTTCCATCGCTGGAAGGGCTCGGCCGAGATCATGGGCCTGATGCCGGTCGCGGTGATCGACCGCCCCGGCCACACCCTCAGCGCGCCGGGCGCGCGGGCCGCCCGACGGTTCTCCGTCGCCCGCATCCCGGAATCGGACGCCTCCGCCCTGCCGGGCATGGCGCCCCCGGCCTGGGTGTTCCTGCACGGCCCGCGCTCGCATCTCTCCTCGACGCAGATCCGCGATGCGCGGAGCGGCACCGGGGAACCTTGAATTACCGCCCGGAACCGGCCAAAGTCGTCGGTTCAACGCAGGCGCGCGTCGCCACTGCCGATATCCGAGGAATCAGGACGCTGTCCGAGTCGCTCCACACGGGAACCCAGGGTTCCGAGACCGCCGCCCTGGCCAGGGTCGAAGACCTGAGGACGCTCGTGCTCGGGTGCCTCGACGAGATGAAGGCCGAGGAGACGATCGCCATCGATCTCGCCGGCAAGACCTCGATCGCCGACACGATGATCATCGCCTCCGGACGGTCGCAGCGTCACGTCGGCTCGATCGCCGACTACATCACGCAGGAGATGAAGGCCAAGTCCTTCGGCACCGCCCGCGTCGAGGGCATGCCGGCCTGCGACTGGGTGCTGATCGATGCCGGCGACATCCTCGTCCACATCTTCAGGCCCGAGGTGCGCGGCTTCTACAACCTCGAGAAGATGTGGGGCTCCGACCGCCCCTCGGGCGTCTCCGCCGACTGAACGCCGACCCGTTGCGCCTCCTCGTCGCCGCGATCGGGCGCCTCAAGAACGGGCCCGAGCGAGACCTGACCGCGCGCTACCGCGAGCGTGCGGCCCAGCTCGGTCGCGGCCTCGGCTTCCCCGCCTGCGACATCGCCGAGATGGTCGAGAGCCGTGCGCGGCGCGCCCCCGACCGCTGCGCCGAGGAGGCGTCCGGGCTGCTCGCCCAGGTGCCGGCCGGCGGCGTCCTCGTCGCCTACGACGAACGCGGCCGCGCCGACCTGCCGAGCGAGCGCGTCGCCGAGCGCATCCGCGACTGGCGCGATGCCGGGCGCCCGGCCCTGGTGGTCGCCATCGGCGGGGCCGACGGGCTCGATGCCGCCGTCCGGGCCCGGGCCGACCTCACCCTGTCCTTCGGTGCCGCGACGCTGCCTCACGGCATCGTGCGCGTGCTGGCGCTCGAGCAGCTCTACCGCACCCTCACGATCCTGGCGGGCCACCCGTATCATCGCGGCGATCCCGACGGGTGAATGCCTCGCGTGCGCCGCAATGCTGGATGAGACCTGCGCTGATGAACGGAGCCGGCAAACGCACGCCATGACGCTGGTCCTCACGAGGCTGGTCGCCACGGGCGTCCTCGCCGCAGCCCTCGCCGCCCTGCCCGCGGCCCGTCCGCGGGCCCAGGACGCGGCGGCGCCCGTCACCGAGGCCGAGCGCATCCAGCGCGCCATCGACGAGCGCGACCGCCGCGTGGACAACCTCAAGCGGGTGCAGGATGCGCTCGCCGCGAGCGTGGGCGCCAAGGCGCAGTTCGAGTCCGAGATCGCCAGCATCGGCGGCGACCGGGCCAAGCTCGACGCGGCGCTCCTCGATGCCGGCCGGCAGTCCCAGGCCACCGAGGACCGGATGAGCCGCCTGGAGGAGCGCCTCAAGACGCTGTCGGGCAGCGAGGCCGCCATCCGCCGCTCGCTCGAGGCCCGCCGCGGGGTGATCGCCGAGATCCTGGCGGCGCTCCAGCGCATGGGCCGGCGCCCGCCGCCGGCGGTGCTGGTCAACCCGGAAGACGTTCTGGCGGTGATCCGCACCTCGATGCTGCTCGGGGCGATCGTGCCCGAGATGCGCGGCGAGGTGGACACGCTGGCCGCCGACCTCGCCGAGCTCGTGCGCCTGCGCGGCCTGATCGCCGCCGACCGGCAGGGCCTGCAGAACGACCTCGCCGGCTGGGCGCGCGAGCAGCAGCGCCTCGCGGCCCTCGTCGCCGCGCGGAGGACCCGGCAGGCGGAGGTCGAGACCGGGCTCGCCGCCGAGCGGACCCGTGCCACCGACCTCGCCAAGGAGGCCCGGAGCCTGAAGGACCTCCTCGACCGCATCGAGGGCGAGGTCGCCACCGCCAAGCGCTCCGCCGACGAGGCCAAGGCGGCCGAGCAGCGCGAGGCGAAGGCGACGCAGGAGCGTTTCGCCGCAGCCGGCATCCGCGACCCCGCTAAGCTCGCCCCGAAGGTGAAGTTCGTCGACGCCCGGGGGGACGTGCCGCGCCCGGTCAGCGGCCGCCTGCTGCGCGGCTTCAACCAGCCCGACGGCAACGGCGGGATGACGCGCGGCATTTCGCTCGCCACCCGCGCGAAGGCCGTGGTGTCCTCTCCCGCCGACGGCTGGGTGCAGTTCGCCGGGCCGTTCCGGTCGTACGGACGACTCTTGATCATCAACGCCGGCGATGGCTACTATCTTCTGCTGGCCGGGATGGACCAGATCTCGGTCGAGGTCGGCCAATTCGTGCTCGCGGGCGAGCCGGTCGGTAACATGGGCGAGGGAAGTGCGGTCCAGCCGGTGATGAGCGGCGACGGCAGCGATCCGATCCTGTACGTGGAATTCAAGAAGGACGGCGGCTCCATCGATCCGGAGCCTTGGTGGGCGAAAAGCCCCAGCGAGAAGGTTCGCGGATAATGCGCAAGACGTCCCTCATCATGCTCGGCGCGTTCCTGGGAGCAGGCACGTCGATGGTCGCGACGCAGACCGACTTCCTGTCGGGTCCGCGCGCCGTGGCGGCCTCCGCCGAGACCTACCGCCAGCTCAGCCTGTTCGGCGACGTGTTCGAGAAGGTCCGCACCGATTACGTCGAGAAGCCGGACGAGGCGAAGATGATCGAGGCGGCCGTCAACGGCATGCTGACCTCGCTCGACCCGCATTCGAGCTACATGGACGCCAAGGCGTTCCGCGACATGCAGACCACGACCCGCGGCGAGTTCGGCGGGCTCGGCATCGAGGTCACGATGGAGGACGGCCTGATCAAGGTCGTGACCCCGATCGACGACACCCCGGCCTCGAAGGCGGGGCTGCTCTCGAACGACATCATCACCCAGATCGACGACGACCAGGTCCAGGGCCTGACCCTGAACCAGGCGGTCGACAAGATGCGCGGCCCGGTGAACTCGCCGGTGAAGCTCAAGATCACCCGCAAGGAGGCCAAGGACCCGATCGAGGTCACGCTCAACCGCGACGTGATCAAGATCAAGCCCGTACGCTCGCGCGTCGAGGGGGCCGACATCGGCTACATCCGCCTGACGCAGTTCAACGAGCAGACCTACGACGGCCTCAAGGCTGCCGTGGACAAGCTCTCGACCGACATCGGGCAGGACAAGATCAAGGGCTACGTGATCGACCTGCGCAACAACCCGGGCGGCCTGCTCGACCAGGCGGTGATGGTCTCCGACGCGTTCCTCGACCGCGGCGAGATCGTCTCGACCCGCGGCCGCAACCCGGACGAGACCCAGCGCTTCTCGGCCAAGGCCGGCGACATCACCAAGGGCAAGCCGGTGGTGGTGCTCGTCAACGGCGGCGCGGCCTCGGCCTCCGAGATCGTCGCCGGCGCCCTGCAGGATCACAAGCGCGCGACCATCCTCGGCACGCGCTCCTTCGGCAAGGGCTCGGTGCAGTCGATCATTCCGCTCGGCGGCTCGGGCGCGCTGCGCCTCACCACGGCGCGCTACTACACGCCGTCCGGCCGCTCGATCCAGGCCAAGGGCATCGAGCCCGACGTCGAGGTGCTGCAGGAGGTCCCGGACGAGCTCAAGGGCAAGGACGAGACCAAGGGCGAGGCCGGCCTGAAGGGCCACCTCAAGCAGAAGGACGTCGAGGAGCGCGGCGGCTCGTCGGCCTACGTCCCGCCGGATCCCGCCAAGGACAAGCAGCTCACCGCCGCCGTCGACTTCCTCCACGGCATCCAGAAGGGCGCCGCGAACGCCCAGAAGCCGACGATGCCGAACTGATCCCGTCCGGGATCGACGACACGGCGAGAACCCCGTCCGGCGCGTGCCGGGCGGGGTTCTTCGCATGGCGCCCGTGCGCGCGTTGCGAGCCGTTTCGAGCGCGGCGGATCCCGGCTCGCGTGACGAGAGCGCGACCACACAACGAGAGCGAGCCTGTTCCGTGATCCGGTGATCACGGAACAGGCTCTAGGACCGAAGGCCGCTCTTACGAAAAATTAACCATGGCGGCCGGCAATGACGGCGGGGCTGCCTTGCCGCGACCGGCGATTCTCCGGCGGCCCCGCCAGTTCCGAGGGCCAGTGACCGACTCGTCCGACGATATCTTGACGCGTCCCCTCGGGGTCGACGTCCCCGCCCCCGGCCCGAAGGCCGCGCTGGCACGCCTGCGCGCGTGCCTCGCGACCCTCGGCCGGTCTCCGCGCGCCGTCGCGGCCGGTCTCGGCGGGCTCGGCCTGGCGGTGCTCGGCCTCGTGCTTCTGCTCGGCGACCCGAAGGCGGGCGAGCCGCGGGTCCAGGTCGCCATCGTCGTCCGCGAGACGATGGCCGCCGCCGGGCGTCCCCCGTCGCCGGAGGCCGCCGCCGCGAACGAGCCGGCGCCGGCATCGAAGCTCCAGAGCAGCGCCGTCGAGGTCGAGTCGGCCTCCGGCGTCACCGTGGTGCGGGCCGGCGGGTCGGCCGCGCCGGCCGAGGCGGTGGTGATCCGCGTGCCCCAGGCCGATGCGCCCAAGCTCGCGCCCGCCCCCGACCCGCGCCTGACCGAGCGTGGCCGCCACGGCGTCCTGCCCAAGCTCGGCGACGGCCGCATCCGCCCGCTCGACGTCTACGCACGCTCCGAGGAGCCCGGCAGCGGGCCGCGCATCGCGATCCTGCTCACCGGCCTCGGCGTCGGCCAGGCCGCCACCGCGAGCGCGATCGTCAAGCTGCCGCCCGCCGTCAGCCTCGCCTTCTCCCCCTACGGCGCCGATGCCGAGCGCAGCGCGGCGCGGGCCCGCGCCTTCGGCCACGAGATCCTGCTCCAGGCGCCGATGGAGCCGTTCGACTACCCCGACAGCGATCCCGGCCCGCAGGGCCTGCTCACCGCCGCCAAGGGATCCGAGAACGCCGACCGCCTCGCCTGGGTGATGAGCCGGTTCTCGGGCTATGTCGGCGTCACGAACTTCATGGGAGCCAAGTTCATGGCCGACGCGGTCGCGTTCGAGCCGGTCCTGCGCGACATCGCCACCCGCGGGCTCGGCTTCCTCGACGACGGCACCAACGCGCGCGGCGTGCCCGCGGACCTGCTCGGCAAGACCAAGGTGCCGGCGGCCCGCGCCGAGATCGTCTTCGACGCGGTGCCGCGCCCGGAGGCGATCGATCGCGAGCTCGCCCGGCTCGAAGCGCAGGCCCGCGCCAACGGCTTCGCCCTCGCTTCGGGCAGCGCCCAGCCGATGACGATCGAGCGGATCGCGCGCTGGAGCCGCGAGCTCGAGGGCCGCGGCATCCGCCTCGTGCCGGCGAGCGTGGCGCTCCGCGGCGCGAAGGCGGTGCGGGTGACGAAGGCGGACTGAGCCCGGCGGCTGCCGCGATCGGGCGCTGCCGATATCGTGTTTCCCGACGTTGCCGCGCCGGTTGGCCCTCCCTATGGTCGCGGCCGATGAAGAGCGACACCGAATCCCGCGATCCGGGCGAGAGCCTGCCCTATCGCCCCTGCGTCGGGGTCACCCTGATCAACCGCGCCGGGCTCGTCTTCGTCGGTCGCCGCAAGCCGGAGGCGGGCCCCGAGCACGTCGCGGGCGACCTCGCCTGGCAGATGCCGCAGGGCGGGATCGACGACGGCGAGGCGCCGCAGGCCGCAGCCCTGCGCGAGCTTCACGAGGAGACCAACGTCGGCGCGGCCTCGGTCCGGCTGCTCGCCGAGGCGCCGGATTGGCTGTCCTACGATTTGCCGCCCGATGTGCGAAAGCAGGCCTGGCGCGGCCGCTACCGCGGTCAGACGCAGCGCTGGTTCGCCTTCGGGTTCCTTGGGGACGACGACGCGATCGACGTCGAGCGTCCCGGCGGCGGTGCCCACAAGGCCGAGTTCGACGCGTGGCGCTGGGTGCCGTTCGCGGAGCTGCCGGGGCTGATCGTGCCGTTCAAGCGGCCGGTCTACGAGGGCGTCGTCGCGGCCTTCGCGCCGCTGCACGCGTGGTCGGTCGGCGCGTGAGCGCGGCGGCCGGGCGATAGGCTGGGCGATGCGCTGGTGGGTGTTTCCCCTCGTCGCGGTGCTCGGCTGGTTCGCCTTCACCCTGACGCCGCTCTGGACGCTCTACGACTTCGCACGGGCGGTGAGGGCGCACGACGTCGCGTTCGTCCAGCAGCATGCCAACTTTCGCACGCTGCGGCTGTCGCTGGTCCGGCAGACCACCGCCGCCCTGCGCTCGGCGTCGGACAACGATCCGACCCTCGATGCCAAGGATCGCCAGCGCCTCAACGAGGCGGCGGTCGGCGTGGCGCTGGCGCTCGCGGAATCGATGGTGACGCCCGAGACCGTGCTCGACCTGCTCGACGACGGCTGGCCGCAGAGCCTCGACATCCCGCGTCCCGACGGGGTGAAGCCGTCCGGGCTCAGGTTGGATCGCATTGGGCGGGTGTTTCCGTTCTGGATCGCCTCGGAGATGCGCGGCTTCCGCACCGCCGTGATCGCGATCCCGCCGGACGCGCCGCGGGCGCAGCAGCTGCGGGTGCGCCTGCGCCTGCGCGGCTGGACCTGGCGGCTCGTCGACATCGAGGTCGCCGAGGCCCTGCGCGACCAGATGGCCCAGCGCCTCGGCCGGACCCTGGCCCGGGCCCGCGCCGGCGAGCGGGCACCGGCAGCCCAACCCTGAGGGTGAGCGGCAGCGCGCGGCGGGTTTCAGGTCACGCGCGAGCGTCGTCCCGCAAACGATTGCAGGGGCGAGAATGTCCCGAGCCGGCATTCATGACAGGCGCGCCCGATCGATCGCGGTCCGCGATGGCCGGCACCGCGCTGGGGGCCCTGCACCACCGCATCGTTGCGAAACGTCTCACGGCCGATCCTCGACGAGGCCCCGGAACGCACCCCTGGACGCCCGGACGCCGACGGAGCCGTCGGCGTCGGCGAGTTCGATGTTGTCGTCCCCGCGCACAGAAGGGCGTCCGCCCGCCGCAAGCGCGTCCGGCAGGCCGCCTCGCCGACGGTCGCGCCTCGCACACGCGTGCGGGGGCGGGCGGTCGCCGTGCGGGCGTCAGGCCTTCGGCAGCATCCGGTCGCTGATGATGCGGCGCTGGATCTCGCTGGTGCCCTCGAAGATCGTCGTCAGCCGCGCGTCGCGCCAATAGCGCTCGACCCGCCGCTCGGTGGTGTAGCCGTTGCCGCCGTGGAGCTGCATCGCCTGGTTGGTGACGCGCACCGCCATCTCGGTGGCCAGCAGCTTCACCATGGCGGACTCGCTCTCGGCCGCCTCGCCCTGGTCGAGGAGATGGGCGACCTGGCACCAGAAGGCGCGCGCCTGCGCCACCTCGGCCGCCATGTCGGCGAGCGCGAAGCGCAGCGCCTGGAAGTCGCCGATCGGGTGGCCGAACTGCACGCGCTCCTGAAGGTAGGCCTGGGTGTCCTCGACCGCCGCGCGCGCGACGCCGACGGCGCGGGCCGCGGTGTGGACGCGGGCGATGTTGAGGCCGCGCTGCACCGAGGCGAAGCCGCCGGAATCCGCGTCCGCGCCGCCGTCGCCGTAGAGGCCGGTGAGGCGGTCGCTCTCGGGGACGCGCACCCCCTCGAGCTCGAGCTGGAACGTCAGGAAGCCGTGATAGCCGATCTTGTCGATGACGTGCCCGGTCATGCCCTCGGGGAACTCACCCGGCGGCTTGACCACCAGGAACGGCTCGAGCCCGGCCGAGCGCGATTCGCCGGGCTCCGGATCGCGGGTCCGGGCCAGAACCTCGATGAAGTCGGCCGCGCGCGCGAAGCCCGCCCAGCGCTTGGTCCCGGTCAGCACCCAATGGTCGCCCTCGCGCACCGCCCGCGTCTGCACGCCGGCCAGGTCCGAGCCGGCTCCCGGCTCGGAGAGGGCGATGCCGCCGATCCATTCGCCCCGCGCCGACCGCGCCAGCAGGTCGGCGCGGCGGGCGTCGTCGAGCACCTGCGTGCCGAGCCCCTGCCCCCGCGCCAGGATGCTGCCGACCGAGAGCCACGCCCGCGCGAGTTCCTCCGAGACGAGGCAGTACTCGAACACCCCGAGCCCCATGCCGCCGTGCTCGGCCGGGATCGTCAGGCCGAACCAGCCCTTCTCGGCCATCGCGGCGATGAGCGAGCGCGGCATCTCGGCCTTCTGCGGGTCGAGCGCGTCGGCGAGCGGCATCACCACGTCGCGGGCGAAGGCGCGGGCCTCGGCCTGGAGCGCGACGCGCGCATCCGTGCGCCAGGGCGACATCAGCTCGGGCGGCTTCGGGGCGTGGCGATCCGGTTTCTCGGACGGATCGGCGGCGCGGGCGGCAGGGGCGTTGGAAATCGGATCCTCCCGGTCGAGCTTCGAGTCTCTTGCCGTGGCAAACTGGACCGCGTGACCCTGGAGGCAATGCGCCGCCGCCGCAACGCTCTAACGGGCCCGCCACTTGGCATAGCGCTCGCGGGCACGCTCCAGCGCGGCCGCGAGCGCGAAGAGCGGGTCGGGCGAGGCCTCGACCAACCGGTGCGCGATCGCCCGGCGCCCGGTCCAGAACATCTCGGCGAGGCGGTAGTCCGGGGCGGCGCAGGAATCGATCCGCGCGATCGCGCCGTCCCGCAGCGCGGCCTCGGTGAGGCGATGGACGAGCTGGACGCCCGGCGCGGCGGCGGCCTCCGCCTCGTCGTAGGAGATCTTCAGGACGAAATCCTCGTGACCGCTTCGCGGGAGGATCGCGGCGGCGAGCGTGCGGCGATCGCGGCGCAGGCGCAAGATCCGGATCCGGCCCTGGGCGCCGAACCCGGCGACCATCCCGCGCAGGAACGCGGCCTCGGCCGGGCGCCGGCCGAGGGCGGTCCCGGCCCGGCCCTTCCAGCCGGCGGTCTCGAGGGCGACGTAGTCGTCGAGCGCGTCGATCAGCGCGGCCGGATCGGCGATCGTCTCGAGCACCACCGCACCGCCGGCCTCCAGGCGCTCGCGCGCGAGCCGCAGCTTGCGCCGGCTCCTGCCGCTGACGTGGCCGAGATAGCCCGTGCGCGCCTCCGGCGTCAGGCCGGCGAGGTCGAGGGAGCCGCGGGCATGCGCCCAGTAGGCGGCATCGCGCCGCCCCGTCCGCGCCGCCAGCAGATCCGCGAAGCGGCCATCCGCCGGCGCGTTGAGCAGCAGCAGCCGCGGCGGCAGCCCGAGCGCCCTGGGCGCATCGAGCAGCCCGGCGAGGGCGCGGTCGGGCTCGGCGGCGTCGAGCAGCGGCATGCCCAAGGGGCAGAAACCGTGCGTCCAGCCGATCAGGACCGGCAGCGGCAGGCCCCAGCGGATGCGCGAGATCCGGAACGGCCACAGGGCGAGCCATCGCGCGCCGGGCTCGTCCGGCGGCCGGTCGGCGACGATCAGGAGCCGAACGCCGTCGCCGAAGGCCCCGGCCGCCGGCAGCGCGTAGTCGGCCTCGTAGAACGGGTTGGCGACGCAGGCCTTCGCGCCGAGCGCGCGCCAGGCCGCGACGCCGGGCGCTGCCGGATCGAGCGGGCGCAGGGCGGCGTACAGCCCGCCCGGCATCCTGGCCGTCGCACCCGCCCTCATCCGGCGACCCGATGCAGGCGCCGCCGCACCACGCCGGCGATGCCGACCACGTCGTAGCGCCACGCGGCCGCGAGGAAGCCGAGGGCCAGCACGGCGAAGCGCAGGATCTGCGCCGGGGCGCCCTCCCCGCCCGGGAGCCAGGCGAGGGCCGCCGGGACGAGGCCGGTCGCCACGGCGATCGCCGCGATGCCGGCGATGTCGGCCAGCGGAAGCGGCATCGCCGGCAGGCCGGACCCGTGCCGGTTCGCCCCGAGGATGAACACGAGGCAGGCCGCGGCCTGACCCGCCGCGACGGCGATCGCCGCGCCGGCGACGCCGAGATGCGGGATCAGCGCCAGCGAGAGCACGCTCACCGTCACCAGGGTCGCCGTCGAGGCCACGGCCTCGAGGCGGCTCGACTGCGTGAAGTAGATGATCTGCCCGAAATAGTAGGCGCGGAACATCATCAGCACGCTGGCCAGGATCAGCACCGGGGCCAGCGCCCGCGCCTGGTCGCGATAGTCCGGCCCGAGCAGGACCGAGACGACGACCCCGTCGAAGTTGAGGTAGAACGCGGCGCCGAAGGCCGCGACCAGCGCCATCGCGCGGGCGGCGTCGCACAGCACCGCGGTCGCCGCCGGCATCCCCCCGGCGCGCGCCTCGCGCTTGGCGATCGAGATCAGCGAGAGGGCCAGCGCCTCGCCGAACACGACGAAGCTCTGCTTCAGGAAGTCGGCGATCGCGCCGTAGGCGCCGAGATGCTCCGGCCCGACGGTCTTCACGATGATCAGCCGGTCGACCACCTGGGCCAGAGCCGCGATGCCGAAGGACAGCACCAGCGGCCAGCCGTAGGCGATGAGGCGCAGCGCCTCCGCCCGGCTGCCGCGGCCCGGCATCAGCGGGACCACCGTCGCGGCGGCCGGGACCGACGACAGCGCGTAGGCGGTCGCCACGGCCAGCGCGAGATGGACGGCGTCGCCCGACACCATCAGCACCGCGCTGCCGAGGCCGAGGATCAGGATTCCGCGCAGGACGACCGACATCGCCACCGCGACGGCCTGCAGCCGTGTGCGCGCGATCTCGGTGGCGCCCTCGAACAGGGTCGTGCCGAAGGCGAGCGCGACGATCGCCGCCGCGATCCGCGGCGACACGACGTGGAGCGCCACCGCGAGCGCGCTTCCGATCGCGGCCAGCGCCAGCGTGCACAGCAGGATGCGCAGGACCGTGCCGACCTGCGCGCCCTCGCTCGCCTCGTCGTACAGGGCGAAGAACGCGAATTTCGGCCATTGGCAGGTGGCTCCGTAGAGCACCAGCGACCAGGACAGGATGTAGAGGTAGGTGCCGTAGCTCTCCGGCGGCGCGAGACGCGTGAACACCGCGACCGAACCGAGGTTGATCGCTGCGGCGAAGCCGCGGGAGCCGACGTAGATCGCGGTGTGGTGGGCGATCATCCGCGACCGCCGGGCGGCCGGACGGCCCGGTGCCTCCGGAACGGGACCGATCCGCTCCGGTGCGGGATGGCTCGGGCGAGCGGGTGGGCGGGGGAACGGGACGGCATCGGCGGACGCTGCACCGGCCGTGGCGCCGCGTCCATCCCGCAATGCGGCGACGGTTGACCGGCCGTTGACTTCGCAACCGCGAAGGCGCATAGCCCGAGGGCAGCGTCAGCGGCCGACAGACGGGTCCGCTTGAGAGGGCTGCGTGACGGATACGAGGGACGGCGCGGATCGCGCCTCTCCGAATGTCCGGCCCCTCTCTTCATAACGTGCATGCACCCGGGCCGCCCCATCACGCGGGCAGCCTCCTGCTCTACGGATCGCATCTCTCTCCGTACTTGGCGGCGCCGCTCGACACGAGCCGGGCCCGCGCTCGCGATCCGGCTGCCTGAGAAGTAACATCTTGACCCAGTTCACCGATTTCGGCCTCGCCCAGCCCGTGCTGAAGGCGCTCGAAGAGGCCGGCTACCACACCCCAACCCCGATCCAGTCGCAGGCGATCCGCCCGGCGATGGAAGGCCGCGACCTCTGCGGCATCGCCCAGACCGGCACCGGCAAGACCGCCGCCTTCGCTCTGCCGATCCTGCACCGCCTGAGCCTCGAGAAGCGCCATGCGCCGCGTCGCGGCTGCCGGGTGCTGGTGCTCTCGCCGACCCGCGAGCTTGCCAACCAGATCGCCGAGAGCTTCTCCGATTACGGCCGGCACCTGCCGCTGACCAACACCGTCGTGTTCGGCGGCGTCACCATCGGCCGCCAGGAGCGGGCGCTGGCGCCGGGCGTCGACATCCTCGTCGCCACCCCGGGCCGGCTGATCGACCTCGTCGACCGCCGCTCGCTGACGCTGGAAGGCGTCGAGATCCTCGTCCTCGACGAGGCCGACCAGATGCTCGACCTCGGCTTCATCCATGCGCTCAAGCGCATCGTGAAGATGCTGCCGGCCAAGCGCCAGAGCCTGTTCTTCTCGGCGACCATGCCGAAGAACATCGCCGGCCTCGCCGACCAGTACCTGCGCGATCCGGTCCAGGTCGCCGTCACGCCGGTGGCCACCACCGCCGAGCGCGTCGAGCAGCAGGTGATCTTCGCCCATACCGGCGCCAAGCAGGCGCTGCTCGCCCACATCCTGCGCGATCCGAAGATCGAGCGCGTGCTGGTCTTCACCCGGACCAAGCACGGCGCCGACCGCGTCGTGCGCGGCCTCGAGAAGGTCGGCACCGCGGCCTCCGCCATCCACGGCAACAAGTCCCAGCCGCAGCGCGAGCGCGCGCTGGCCGCCTTCAAGGACGGGCAGTGCCGCGTGCTGGTGGCGACCGACATCGCCGCGCGCGGCATCGACGTCGAGGCGGTGAGCCACGTCGTCAACTTCGACCTGCCGAACGTGCCCGAGAGCTACGTCCACCGCATCGGCCGCACCGCGCGCGCTGGCGCGGACGGGCTCGCGATCTCGTTCTGCAACGACGAGGAGAAGGCGTACCTGCGCGACATCGAGCGCATCACCCGCCAGCGCATCCCCGTCGCCCCCTTCCCCGAGGGCTTCACCCCGCCTTCGCGCCAGGAGGCGGCCGAGATCGCCCAGGCCGAGGAGCGCCGTCCCGACACCCGCGGCCAGCGCCCCGGCGGCGGCCGTCCGGGCCAGCGTCCCGGTGGCCGGCCGGGCCAGGCGCCCGGCGGTCGTCCCGGCCAAGGCCGCCCGTTCGGCGGCGGCAACCGCACCGCCGAGGCCGGCCGCGGCCCGGGTCGTCCCGACGGCGCCCGCCAGCCCGACACCCGCAACGCCCGCCCGCAGGGCGAGCGCCCGAGCAACGGCCCGCGCCCCGAGCGCGCCGCCGGCGATCGTCCGCGCCAGCCCGCCAACAACCGTCCGCGCAGCGGCGGCGGCGGCAACGGCGGCGGCGAGGGCCGTGCCATCGGCTGGCTCGACCGCAGCCCGCGCTCCTGAGCCAGCTCGCTTCCTGACCTGATCGAGAAGGCCGCCCCGGATACCCGGGGCGGCCTTCTGCTTTTTCGTATCCGGTGTCCTGCCGCCTGCGCGGGAGCATTGCCGGCGGTCGTCCCGCGCCCCATCTCGACGGCATCGAGACAGGAGCAGCCCCGATGCGATTCGAGATCTACCGCGATGCGCCGGGCCATTGGCGCTGGCGCCTGCGGGCGCAGAACGGCAACGTCGTCGCCGATTCGGGCGAGGGCTACGTTCGCCGCGAGGATTGCGAGCACGGCATCGCGCTGGTCCGTCAGAGCGAGACCGCGAAGGTCGTCGACATGACGACGCAGATCGCCTGATCACAACCGAAAGTCGGCTTTCGCGACGAAACGCTTTTCGCGGTTCGTGCGTTTCGACGGCTCGGGCTCAAGCCCCGCTCGTACGTCTCCCATCCACGAAAGAGTTGAGATCCGCGATGAGGAAATTCCTGCTGGCCGCCCTGCTCGTCCTGGGCTTCGCGGCCGCCGCCCCGCAGGGCGCGTCCGCCGCTCCGGTCGGCCCCGGCCTCGCCCTGCAGACGGAAGCCGCCCCCGCGGTCGCCGAGAAGGCCCAGTACTTCTACCGCCGCCGGTTCGGGCCGCGTCCGTTCTACCGCCGCCCGTATTACGGCCGCCGCTTCTACGGCCCGCGTCCGTTCTACCGTCGTCCGTATTACGGCCGCCGCTTCTACGGCCCGCGTCGTCGGTTCTTCTACTGATCGCACGGCGAGCCTGCGTCGAAGTCTGAACCCGGCGGCCCTTGGGGCCGTCGGGTTTTTTCATGACTTGGGCAAGCGGGCTGCGTTCGCGCGCTATCCGGTGTAGGGTCTCGCGTTCGGGACGGCCGGCATCAGATCGGTCCGCCCGGGAGGAACGCCCCATGGACGATATCGCGACGCGCGAGGTGGTCGCGCGCGACCTCTGGCAATCGATCCCGCTCGAATGCCTGGTCTGCGCCGCCGCCGTCTTCCTGGCGGCCGGCCTGAAACTCGCCGGCCTGATGCCCTGACCCCTTTCGACATCGCGGCGTTCGCGCATAATCGGCGCCGCGCCCCGAGCGCGTCGGTGCGCTTCGCGCCAAGGAACAGGACCGCATGGACCGGGACAGCGCCGAGGAACCGCAGGGCGATCTGACGGTGCGCACCATCGCGATGCCGGCCGACACCAACGCCAACGGCGACATCTTCGGCGGCTGGGTGCTGTCGCAGATGGACCAGGCCGGCGGCATCGCCGGGGTCGACCGGGCCGAGGGCCGCGTGGTCACCGTGGCCCTGGACGCCATGACCTTCATCCGCCCGGTGCGGATCGGCGACGTGCTCTGCGTCTACACCCGGATCGGGCATGTCGGGCGCACCTCGATGAAGATCGAGGTCGAGGCCTGGGCGCGGCGCTTCCGGACGCAGGTGCGCGAGAAGGTGACGTCGGCGACCTTCACCTTCGTCGCGATCGACGACGAGGGTCGGCCGAGGGCGATCCCCAAGGCCGCCCCGGTGGCGGAGCCATCGTTCACGCGAGCGTGATCGACGGGTTCCGTTCCGACGCGGTTCCGGCTAGGCATCGCGCGAGCGGATCCCCGAGGGGGCGGGGGGATGCGAGAGCTGGCCCGAGGATTGTGCCGTTGCCCGACCCGTCGCACCGCGCCGACAACCTGACCTGGCAGACCCTTCAGCCCCGCGAGACGCGCTGGCGCAGCCTGAGCCAGCGCCCGGCCATCGCCTGGTTCACCGGGCTGTCGGGGGCGGGCAAGTCGAGCATCGCCAACGCCGTCGACCGCTCGCTCACCGAGGCGGGGCGGCACGCCATGGTGCTCGACGGCGACAACCTGCGCCACGGCC
This sequence comes from Methylobacterium sp. E-025, assembly GCF_022829705.1. Taxonomy (NCBI): domain Bacteria; kingdom Pseudomonadati; phylum Pseudomonadota; class Alphaproteobacteria; order Hyphomicrobiales; family Methylobacteriaceae; genus Methylobacterium; species Methylobacterium sp. E-025. The sequence goes on along the minus strand of NZ_JAKSYR010000152.1, from coordinate 83,997 downwards.
TCAACCGCGACCTCGGGTTCACCGCGGCCGATCGCGCCGAGAACATCCGGCGGGCGGCCGAGACCGCGCGCCTGATGGCGGAGGCGGGACTGGTGGTGATCGTGTCGCTGATCTCGCCGTTCCGCGCCGAGCGCGCGACGGCGCGGCAGATCGCGGGCGACATCCCGTTCCTGGAGGTCTTCATCGACACCTCGCTGGCGGTGTGCGAGGCGCGCGACCCGAAGGGCCTGTACGACAGGGCGCGGGCCGGCACGATCCCGAACTTCACGGGGATCTCGGCGCCCTACGAGGCGCCGCTCGACCCCGACATGACCTTGGTCACCGACGGGCTGAGCGTCGCGGAGTCGTCGAGGACCCTGATCGCGGAGCTGATGCGGCTCAGCGCAGGCTGACCCGAAGCGTCTCGCGTTCGCGGCAAAACCCTCACTCCGCCGCGAACAGCCCCCAGCTAGCCCCGGGATCGGGGGCGTCCGCCGCCGCCGGCTCGGCGACGTCCGCCTTCGGGTCGCCCGGTGCGGTCTCGCAGCCGAGCGCCGGCAGGGCGATGATGCGGTTCTTCGAGAAGTCCACGCGGCAGACGATGGCGTTGCGGCTTTCCATGTAGCCGAGCAGGCGCCGGGCGCGGCCGGGCGAGCGGCTGCCGATGGCCCGGGCCAGCGCCGCATCGCCGGGACAGGGCTCGCCCGCGAGCGCCGCCCGCGCCAGCAGCAGGAACAGGCCCTGGACCTCCTCCGGCATCCCGGCGGCGGCCTCCTGCGCCCGCGTCCAGCGTTCGTCCCCGTCGGTCGCGGCGGGCGCCGCATCGATCCCGGCCCGTGCCACGCTCAGGGACCGGCGGAAGGCCTGGAGCCCGACGCGCTCGCCGTCGAGGCCGCGCATCCGGCAGCGGACCAGGAAGTCCTGGTAGACCACGGCGACGGACTGGCGCCCGGCCTCGGGCTCGGCGACCAGCCCACGCAGGATCGCCTCGCAGCCGGCCCGGTTCTCGGCCTCGTCGAGCACGGGCGGGGCGGCGGCCGGCTCCGGACGGTGGGCGGCGAGCTCCCGCATCAGGTCGGCGGGGCTGACGCGCGGCGTCGCCGGCGCCCGAGACGCCCGCGTCGGGTAGGCGAAGCCGGCTTCGGCCGGCGCCAGGATCTGGGCGCGCAGGTCCGCGTCCGCCGCCTGCGGCAGCGGGATCAGGGTCGGCGAGGCCGCGCGCGACGAGGTGGTGACCGGACCGATGCGGAGAGCGAGCGGACGGCGGCTCAGCGCCGGCCCGAGCGCCACGAACTCGCCCCGCGCCAGGTCGCGGAAACGCTCCGCGCCTCGCCGGTCGAGGCCGAGCAGGTCGGCGGCCCGCGCCATGTCGATGTCGAGGAAGGTGCGCCCCATCAGGAAGTTGGTGGCCTCGGCCGCGACGTTCTTGGCGAGCTTGGCCAGCCGCTGCGTCGCGATGATGCCGGCCAAGCCCCGCTTGCGCCCGCGGCACATCAGGTTGGTCATCGCACCGAGCGCGATCTTGCGGGCCTCGTCGGAGACGTCGCCGGCGGCGGCCGGCGCGAAGATCTGCGCCTCGTCGACCACGACGAGGCAGGGATACCAATGCGCCCGCTCGGCCTCGAACAGCCCGCCGAGGAAGGCGGCGGCGGCGCGCATCTGCGCCTCCATGTCGAGGCTCTCGAGGTCGAGCACCACCGAGACGCGGTGCCCGCGCACCCGCGCGGCGATCGCCTGCAGGTCGCCCTCCCCGTGGCTTCCGTCCACCACGAGGTGGCCGTGCGCCTCGGCGAGAGTGACGAAGTCGCCCTCGGGGTCGATCACCACCTGCTGCACGTGGCCGGCGCTCTGCTCCAGCAGGCGGCGCAGCAGGTGCGACTTGCCCGAGCCGGAATTGCCCTGGACGAGCAGGCGCGTCGCGAGCAGCTCCTCCAGGTCGAGGCGGGCCGGCTGGCCGATGCCCTGCCCGTCGAGCCCGAGCCCCATCTCGATGCCGAACGCCATCGTCGCTCCGGTTGCACGCCGCGGGAAATCCCGAGCCTCCCGTTAACACGCGAGCACCCTTCGCGATGCGTCCGGCGCGCCGCGCGTCCACAGGCGCGGGGTCGCGGTGGACGACGGGCTCAGAGCGGCTTGCGGTAGACCACGAAGCCCGAGCGGTCGCCGACCTGATCGTAGAGCCGCATCGCCGTCGCGTTGGTCTCGTGCGTCTGCCAGTAGACCCGGGGCGATCCGGCGCGGCGCGCCGCAACGTAGACGGCCTCGATCAGCGCGCGGCCGACGCCCTGCCCGCGGGCGTCAGCCGTCGTGAACAGGTCCTGCAGGTAGCAGAACGGCGCGGTGGCCGTGGTGGTGCGGTGGTAGAGGTAGTGCGTCAGGCCGATCAGCCGGCCCTCGCGTTCGGCCACCAGCGCGTGCATCGGCTCGTAGGCGTCGAAGAACCGCTCCCAGTTCGCCTGCGTCACCGCGGGCGGGATCGCCGCCGGGCCGACGCGCTCGTAGAACACGTTGTAGCCCTCCCAGAGCGGGAGCCACTGCGCGTGGTCGGCGCGGGCGACGGGGCGGATGACGACGTCCTGGGGCATCGTCGCGATCCTGCACCCGCCCGCATCGCCGCTCAAGCCGTGCGGCCCGCGCGCGATCGTGGCATGCTGCCATCCATGCGGAACGCCATCACCGACATCGCCGGCATCCGGGTCGGCCACGCCGCGGACGCACGGGTCGCCAGCGGCGTCACCGCGCTGGTGTTCGACCGGCCGGTCACGGCGGCGGTGGACGTCCGCGGCGGCGGGCCGGGCACCCGCGAGACCGATTTGCTCGACCCCGAGCGCACCGTCGAGGGCATCGACGCGCTGGTGCTGTCGGGCGGCTCGGCCTTCGGGCTGGACGCCGCCGCGGGGGTCGTGGCGTGGCTCGCCGAGAACGGGCGCGGCTTTCCCGTCGGCGGGATGCGGGTGCCGATCGTGCCCGGCGCGATCCTGTTCGACCTGCTCAACGGCGGCGACAAGGCGTGGGGGCGCTATCCGCCCTATCGCGAGCTCGGGTTCCTGGCGGCCCAAATGGCCTCGGAGGACGTGGCGCTCGGCTCGGTCGGGGCCGGCACCGGCGCGCGCACGGCCAACCTCAAGGGCGGGATCGGCTCGGCCTCGGCCGACGTTCCGGGCACCGGCTTCCGGGTCGGCGCGCTCGCGGCGGTCAACCCCTTCGGCCGGGTGACGGTCGGCGACGGCCCGCATTTCTGGGCGGCGCCGTTCGAGCGGGCGGCGGAGTTCGGCGGCCTCGGCTGGCCCGGCGCGATGCCGGACGACGCCCTCGCCTTTCCCGTCCGCGCCCTGCCCGGCGCCGCGACGACGCTGGCGGTGGTCGCCACCGACGCGGCGCTGACCAAGGCGCAGGGCCGGCGCCTCGCGGTGGCGGCGCAGGTCGGCCTCGCGCGGGCGATCCAGCCGGTGCACACGCCCCTCGACGGCGACGTGGTGTTCTCCGTCGCGACGGGGGCGGTGGCGCCGGCGGACCCGATCGGCGACCTGGCGCGCCTCGGCGACATGGCGGCCCAGGTGCTGGCCCGTGCCGTCGCGATCGGGGTGTACGCGGCGGCGTCCTTGCCCGGAACGCACGGTCTTCCGCCGGCCTGGCGCGATCGGTTCGGATCGGGCGCGTAGGGCGGCGGGCTTAGGCCTCGTCGCGGGCGTCCTGCAGCAACTGCGCGAGGCCGGCATCCACCTCCGCTCCGAGCATCGCGCGCTCGGCATCGGTGAGGTCGCGCGCCCATTTCGGGCCGGCGAACCCGGTCGCGCACTTGTCGCGCTCGGCGGCGATGTAGGCTTCGACCTCGGCCGGGCGGGTCCGCAACGCGTGGACCATCCCGAACCAGGCCGCACGCTCGACCACCGCGAGGCGGGCCCGAAGCCGGATCATCACCGCACGCTCGGGATCGACGTCGTCGCTCATCGGGGCGGGATCCTCAGCGCCGCGGCTCGCAGCGGGTCTTCACGTAGCTGTCCTTGCCGTTGCCGAGGCCGGCATTGGCGGCCAGCACCGGGCCCTGGATCAGGCATTCCTGCAGGGTGTGGGCCGGGCCCGTCACCACGTCGAGGGCGTTGTCCCGGCTGCAATCCTGGACCTGGACCGACGAGGCGCAGATCAGGGCGACGACGACGATGGGATTCATGGGCGCGCTCCAAGGCCCCGCCGCGACGGGCGCGTGCCGGGAGTGCAAAGGGGCGGGCCGGCGGAAGGTTCCGCCGGTGCGCCGATCCGCGCGCTAGCGCTCCCGCGCGGCGAGCGCGTCGAGGAGCCCCTGCATGCTCTTCGGCACCGGCGCGGAGACCTCGCGCGCGTAGAGCACGCGCAACTGCCGGCCGATCTCGGCGAGGCTCAAGGACCCCTTCTCGATCACCCGGTCCGCCTGGGCCTGGAGGCTCCTGCGCTCGGCGTCGGTGATCTCCTTGGCGGTCAGCACCACCACCGGCACGTCGCCGTCGGGCCGCGCCCGCAGCGCGCGCAGGAACCCGAACCCGTCCATCTCCGGCATCATCAGGTCGAGCAGGATCAGGTTCGGGCGCTGCGCCTCGAAATGCTCCAGCGCCGCCCGGCCGTTCTCGGCCTCGTCGACGCTCCAGCCGTCGCGCGCGAGCGTCCGGCGCAGGCGCTCGCGGGCGTCCGCGTCGTCGTCGACGACGAGGACGCGGGCCTCGACGCCCTCCGGCCGGTAGCGGTCCATCAGGCCCTTGAGCCGGTCCCAGTCGATCGGCTTGACGAAGTAGTCGGTGGCGCCGAGCGCCTGGCCGAGGCCCTGCTCGGCCACCACCGAGGTCATGATCACCGGGATGCCGGCGAGCTCCGGGTCGTTGCGCACGGCGTGCAGCACCGCCCAGCCGTCCATGCGCGGCATCTCGACGTCGAGCAGGATCGCGCGCGGCTTCAAGGCCCGCGCCAGCGTCAGCCCGGCCCGGCCGTCGTTGGCGGTGCGGACGCGGAAGCCCTCGCGTTCGAGGAAGCGCTGCAGCAGCTCGCGCGCGGCCGGGTCGTCGTCGACGAGCAGCACCGCGTCGTGCTCCTCGTGCGCGTGCACCGGCGCGGGCACGGCGAGCTCGGCCGCGACCTGCCCCTCGTCCTCGACCGCCAGGATCGCCGGCAGCCGCAGGGTGAAGGTCGAGCCCTGCCCGGGCACGCTGGTCACGCCGATGTCGCCGCCCATGGTGCGGCAGAAGGCGCGGGTGATGGCGAGGCCGAGGCCGGTGCCGCCGAACTGCCGCGTGGTCGATTCATCGGCCTGGGCGAAGCGCTCGAACAGCCGGCCGATCTGCTCCTCGGTGAGCCCGATCCCGGTATCGGCCACCGAGAAGCCGAACCAGTCGGCGCCGGCCTCGCGACGGCGCTCGACCTTCAGGGTGATCGTGCCGTTCTCGGTGAACTTGGCCGCGTTGCCGATCAGGTTGAGCAGGCACTGGCGGATCTTGGTCTGGTCCTGGTGCATCGCGCCGAGGTCGTCGGCGAGGTCGAGGACGAAGCGGTTGCCCTTCTTCTCGACGAGCGAGCCGGTGGCGTCGGAGACGTCCGAGATCAGGTCGGCAACGGTGAAGTGCTCGGCCGAGGCGGTCATGCGCCCGGCCTCGATCTTGGAAATGTCGAGCACGTCGTTGATGAGCGAGAGCAGGTGGCGGGCCGCCGCCTCGATCTTGCGCAGGTCGGGCAGCAGGGCGGCCTGCCCGATATCCTCGAGCTCCTCCCCGAGCATCTCCGAGTAGCCGATCACCGCCGAGAGCGGCGTGCGCAGCTCGTGGCTCATGTTGGCGATGAACTGGCTCTTGGCGAGGTTGGCGGCCTCCGCGGCCTGCCGCGCCCGCTCGACCTCGGCCTCCGCCTCCTTCCGGTCGGTGATGTCGGTGTTGGAGCCGACCCATTCGCGCAAGGAGCCGTCGGCGGCGAGCACCGGCACGCCGCGCACCTCCATGTCGCGCCACTGCCCGTCGTGCCGGCGCAGGCGGTAGTCGACGGCGTAGGGCGTGCGCGCCTCGATGCAGCCGGCCCAGACCTCGGCGGCATGCGCCCGGTCGTCGGGATGGACCGCGTCGATCCAGCCCCAGCCCTGGAAGGCCTCCTCGGACTGGCCGGTATAGGCGCTCCAGCGCGGCTGCGGCGGCAGCAGGGCGCCGGCGGCGTCGGTGTTCCAGATCACGGCCGTGGAGGCGTCGACGAGCGCCCGGAACCGCTCCTCGGATTGCAGCAGCCGGTCCTCGGCTTCCTGCTTGTGGGTGATGTCGGTGTTGGTGCCGTACCAGCGCAGGATTCGGCCCGCCGCGTCCCGATGCGGCATCGCCTGCGACAGGAACCAACGGAAGGTGCCGTCCTTGCCCCGCAGCGGGAAGGTGTCCTCCCAGGCATCGCCGCCGGCGATCGCCGCCTTGAAGCGCTCCGTCACCGCCTCGACGTGGTCGGGATGGTGGACGTCGCGCCAGCCCCAGCCGCGCATCGTCGCGAGGGTCGTGCCGGTGTAGTCGTACCAGCGGCGGTTGTACCAGATGATGTCGCCGGTCGCGGTGGCGATCCAGGCGAGCTGCGGCAGCGCCTCGGCGAGGTTCTCGTAGTCGGCCTGCGTGACCGTGGCAGGCTCGCTGGGATCACTCATCGCAACACTCGGACTGGCTTCCCGCGGCGGATGCCGGGCACGAAGCGGCCTTATACACGCATCGCGCCCGGGTTCGGCGCGGCGGTTTCGCCCGGCACGCCATGCGCTCGCGCCGCCCGGCCGGCGCGGAGAAGGTCGAAGGCGTAGAGCGCCAGCGCCAGCCAGATCAGCCCGAACATCGGGATCGCGTGCGGCGCCACGTGCTCGCCATAGGCGAGGACGCTCAAGGCCAGCAGGCAGGTCGGGGCGATGTACTGCATCAGGCCGAGCGTCGCGAGGCGCAGGCGGTCTGCGGCCGCCGCGAACCAGATCAGCGGCAGGGCCGTCGTCACCCCCGTCAGCGCCAGCAGGGCGAAGTCCCGCGGATCGGGCGGCAGGGCCGGCTCGGGCGACAGCAGCACCCAGACGAAGGCCGCCGGCGTCAGGATCAGCGTCTCGGCGAGGAACCCGACCGCCGGGTCGACCCCGACCACCTTCCGCACCAGGCCGTAGAGGGCGAAGCTCATCGCGAGCTCGAGCGCCACCAGCGGCAACGTGCCGGCCAGCACAACGGCGATGGCGACCCCGGCCGCGGCGATGCCGACGGCGACCCGCTGCAGCGGGCGCAGGCGCTCGCGCAGGACCACGGCGCCGAGCGCCACGCTGACCAGCGGGTTGATGTAGTAGCCGAGGCTCGCATCGAGCAGGTGGCCGCTGTTCACCGCCTGCAGGTACAGCAGCCAGTTCACGCCGATCAGCCCGGCCGAGACGAAGAGCAGCGCGTGCCGGGGCCGCAACGGGAACGGGGTGCGCACCCGGTTGCGCCACAGCAGCACCAGCGCGACCGCGAACAGGCACGACCACAGGATGCGCACCGCCAGGATGTGGCTCGGGGAGAAGCCCGAGAGCAGCCGGAAATGCACCGGGACGACGAGGCCCCAGCTCAGATAGGCGCCGAGCGCGTAGACGAGGCCCACGGTGTCCGTCCCGATCGCGTCCGCCGGCATCCGGCGCGGAGAAGTCCTGGCGATCTAGCCCGCGCCGACCGCTCCGGTCAGGCCCGGCGGCGCAGAGCAGGCATCCGCCCCGCCCGCGCCGTCAGCGCTTCGTCGGCAGGATCGGGTCGCCGCGCATCAGCGCGTTCAGGCGCTCGGTGTCGAACCCGTTCGGGATCTTCGCCGGTGCCGGCTTCACGGCCGCGACCGGCTTCTCCGGCGCCGGGATCGATCCGGTCGCCGAAGGTTCGGGCAGGACGATGCGGGCGACCGGGCTCGGCACCGTGTGGGCCAGCCGGTCGGCGCAGACGAACCCGATCACGAGGATCGAGGCGCCGGCCGAGACGCCGGCGGCGAGGAGACGCAGGATACGCAAGCGACGGGTTCCGGCAACGCGAACGACGACGGAGCCGAGGATGGCCCAAGGCCGTTAACGAAGGGACACCTCACAGGGAGATCCCATGAAACCCGAAGCGAACGCCCAGGCCACCGCCAGCGACAGCCCGTTCATCCAGGGCCGCAACGCCCGCCTCTACGGCAAGCCGATCGACGATTGCCCCTACGCGGAGGGCTCGGAGGAGCGCACCGCCTGGCTGCAGGCCTACGAGGAGGCCACCGTCACGGACGCCGGCTGACCGAAAGGGCGGCCCGGGCGCACGCTTGACCTCCGCCGGGTTGCCGGGCTTCGTCGTCCGATCGCAGCCCGAGAGCCAAAGCGCCCATGTCCAAGCCTTCGTCCAAGACCGCCGAGTCGTTCGGGGTCGCGACGCGCCTCGTCCATGCGGGGCGCGATCCGTCGGCGCAGCACGGGTTCGTCAACACGCCGATCTATCGCGGCTCCACCGTGCTGTACCCGACCTACGACGACATCGTGCACCGGCGCGGCCGCTACAATTACGGCACCAGCGGCACGCCGACGATGGACGCGCTGACCGATGCCTGGAGCGAGGTGGCGGGCGCTGCCGGCACGGTGGCGACGCCCTCGGGCCTGTGCGCGCTCACCGTCGCGCTGATGGCCTCGGTCTCCGCCGGCGACCACCTGCTCGTCACCGATTCCGCCTATCGCCCGACCCGGATCTTCTGCGACGGGCTGCTCGCCCGCTTCGGCGTCGAGACGACCTATTACGACCCGCTGGTCGGCGCCGGCATCGCCGGGCTGATGCGCGACAACACCAAGGCCGTGCTGGTCGAGGCGCCGGGCTCGCAGAGCTTCGAGATGCAGGACGTGCCGGCGATCGCCGACGCGGTCCACGCCCGCGGCGGCACCGTGATCATGGACAACACCTGGGCGACGCCGCTGCTGTTCCCGCCGCACGCGCGCGGAGTCGACATCGCCGTCGAGGCCGGGACCAAGTATCTCAGCGGCGGATCCGACCTGCTCCTGGGCCTGACCTCGGCCAACGCCGCGCATTTCCCGGCGGTGCGGCGGACCTTCGACCAGATCGCCCCCTGCGCCGGCCCCGAGGACCTGTTCCTGGCGCTCCGCGGCCTGCGCACCATGAACCTGCGGCTGCGCGAGCACGGCCGCGCCGGCCTCGAGATGGCGCGCTGGCTGCAGGAGCGGCCGGAGGTGCTGCGCGTCCTCCATCCCGGCCTGCCCGAGGATCCCGGCCACGCGATCTGGAAGCGCGACTTCTCCGGCGCATCGGGCCTGTTCGGCGTGGTCCTCGAGCCCGTCTCGGAGACCGCCCTCGCCGCGATGCTCGACGGCCTGGAGCTGTTCGGGATGGGCTTCTCCTGGGGCGGCTTCGAAAGCCTCGTCATTCCCTTCGACTGCAGGCCCTACCGCACGGCGACGCAGTGGGCCCCCGGCGGTCCCGCCCTGCGCTTCCACATCGGGCTCGAGGACGTCGCGGACCTGAAGGCCGATCTCGACGCCGGGTTCGCGCGGTTGCGGGCGGCGGCCTGAGGCGCCCTCACGGCACCCGCCATTCGCCCCGCCACCCTTCCCCGTCGCGGCGCCAGCCGGCGCGGCGATGGCCGCGGCGGTCGAGGTAGAGGAAGTCGAGGGCGTCGGCGCGGACGAGGACGGCGGCGAAGTTCGGGCGGCCGACGGTCAGCGCCGCCGCCTCGTCGGGCACCGCGTAGCCGCCGCCGGCATCGAGCGCGGTGCCGGGCGCGGGCGCGATGCCGTAGCAGACCCGGCTCATCGCCCGCGAGCCGTCCCAGGCTGCGTCCGCCACGGCATCGTCGACGTGGAGACCCGCGCTGCCCTCGATCCGGATCTGAATCTTCGCCGCGCGGTCGTAGGCGTGGAGCGCACAGGCCGGGTTGGCCGCGACCTCGGCCGCCTTGTCCGAGCGGCGGTCGCAGTGGAAGCGCAGGGTGCCGGTCGCGGCATCGGCCTCCCGCAGCACCACCGTGCGGCTGCGCGGGCGGCCCGCCTGGTCCAGCGTCGCGAAGCTCGGGGCGTGGAACGCGCTCCGTCCCTGCGCGACCCCGTCCGCCAGCAGCCGCCACGCTTCGGCGAAGGCCGCGTCGAGGTCGTCGTGGAACGGCGGGAGCGGGTGGCGGGCATCGTCCTGTGGCATCGGGCTCCGAACGGCGCGTGGGTGGGGCGAGACGAGCACGGGCGCGACGGGGGATCAAGCGCGGCATCGCGGTGTCGCGCGCTTAACGCTGTGGTGCCAAAACTAGGCGTCGTGTCCTAGGATGCCTTGACGCGTTCCTAACATGCATTACCCATTGTGCACCGCGTCGACGAGAGCCGCGCGGCTTCCGCTCTCAGATGAGACGTCGACGCTATGCCGTGGATGATGGTTCTGCTGTTCGGGCTGCCCTGCGCCCTCGGTTTCCTCTGCCTCTACGCCGATCGGCATCTCGCCCGGTTCTCCGAGTCCCACGACGACCTTTGGCAGCTGCCGCGGCCGTCTTCGCTGCGGCGCTGATCCCTGAGCGGACCCGGCTGCGACGCGCCAGGGCTCGGTCCGGCACCGGCCTCGGGCCGGTCGGCTCGGGCGCGGGAATGCCGGTTCAGCCCGCCTTGGTTTCGGTTCCGCGCCGGTTGCGGAAGATCAGGGCGAGGTTGCGCAGGTAGATCCCGGTCGAGAGGCCCTGGCCGATGATGATCACCGGCTCGCGGCGCACGAAGCCGTAGACCAGGGTCATGATTCCGCCGGCGATCGACAGGAACCAGAACGACAGCGGGATCACGCTCCGTCCCGCCCGCTCGCTGGCGATCCATTGCAGGATGAAGCGCGAGCCGAAGACCAGCTGCGCGACGATGCCGAAGACCAGCCAGAAGTCGAACCGCGTCACGAACACGTCGTAGAAGTAGTCCGGCAGGTCTCGCGCCAACTGGATCAGCATCGGGATCAGACCTCGGTGACGGCGGGCGTCGGACGCTTGCGGCGAATCAGCCACCACACGCCGGCCAAGTCGAGCAGGCCGACCCAGAGGCGGTCGAACAGCCCGTAGTTCGAGACGCCGGTGAAGCGCGGGCGGTCGACCACGTCGCGGTGCACGATCGCGAAGCCCTCGCGCACCACGAGCGCCGGCATGAAGCGGTGGAGGGCGTCGAAGTACGGCAGGCGCAGGTAGACCGCGCGGCGGAAGACCTTGAGGCCGCAGCCGGTGTCGCGGGTGGAATCGTTGAGGATCCGTCCGCGCACGCCGTTGGCGATGCGGGACTGGATCATCTTGAAGCGCCCGTCCTTGCGGCCCTTGCGCTGCCCCTGGGCGAGGCCCGTCCCCTCGCCCGCCTGCTCCAGCGCCGCCACCAGGACGGGGATGAAGGCCGGGTCGTTCTGGCCGTCGCCGTCGAGCGTCGCGACGATCGGGCCGGCGGCCGCCGCGACCCCGCTGCGCACCGCCGCCGACTGCCCGCCGCTGCGGGCGTGGCGCAGCACCCGCAGCCAGGGCCGGCCCTGACGTGCGGCGTCGAGCGCGGCCGGCGTCGCATCGGTGGAGCCGTCGTCGACGTAGATCACCTCGAAGGGCGCCAGCGCCCCGCAGGCGGCTTCGATCTCGGCGACGAGCCCCGCGATGTTGCCGGCCTCGTTCTTCACCGGCACCACGATGCTGAGGCGGGGAGACGTCGCGTTCATGGGGTCACCGTCTGAGCCGTGGGCGTCACCGCGTAGGCGGTGAGGTCGACCCGGCGGCCGGCGTTGATGTTGAAGCCCGACACCTGCCCCACCGCCTTCGGGCCGACGCCGCCGACGGGCCAGGCATCGGCGAAGTCGGCGGCCGAGCGCTGCTCGACGAAGACGAGGCGGCAGCCGCCCGCATGGAGGAAGGCCAGCGCGTCGGCGCCGGTGTTCGGGGTGGCGAGCTCGGTGCCGATCAGGAACACCAGGCTCGGCTCGCGGTAGCCGAGGCTCGCGACCTGCGGCCGGCACGGCAGCGCGTCGCGGATCGCGGCGAGCCGGTTCGAGACCTTCAGCGCCGGGATCTCGGTCTGCGCCAGCCCGAGCACCGCGGGCGAGAGCACGCAGGCGGAGAGGATCGTGAACACCATCGCCCGCTCGGCGCCGTTCCGCGCATAGGCCATCCAGGCGGCCAGCGCGAGCACGCAGGCGGCCCCGAGCAGCGGCAGGGACAGCACGGGCAGCACCCGGTCCAGGCGCCACGCGACCACGGCGAGGCCGATCGTCAGTCCGATCGGGATCGCCGGCACCAGCAGCGCCATCGCCCGCGCGCCGCGCCGCGTCGGATCGAGGGCGCCGGCCCGGAGCGCCAGCACGGTGAGGATCGCCACCATCGGCATCAGCGGCAGGACGTAGTGCGGCAGCTTGGTCGGCACGGCCTCGAACATCAGCCACGCCGGCACGATCGACGCGCCCAGGAACGCGACCGCATCGTCCCGGCGACGGCGCCACGCGAACGGGATCGCCAGAGCCGCGAAGGCGGCACCGGGCCAGAAGGTCGCGAAGAACACCAGCGCGTAGGTGCCGGGCGGCGCCCAGTGCTTCTCCTTGGCGCTGCCGACCTTGGCCAGCATGTCGTGGCCGACCGCCTCGGTGAAGAAGGCGCTGCCGCTGCGCCAGGCGATCGCCAGAAACCACGGGGCGACGACCGCGACGACGATCGCGAGGCCGGACCACGGCCGCAGCGCCAGGATCCAGCGGCCGGAGCGCGCCTTCCACGACAGGGCCAGCATTGGCAGGCCGACGAAGAGCGGCACCATCGGCCCCTTCACCAGGATGCCGATCGCCAGGCCGAGCCAGAACGCGAGCCGCCCCGCGGTCGAGGGGCCGGGGCCGGATCGCCCGAGCCAGGCGCGGGCGAGCGCGCCGAGCGACGCGATCGCGCACGCGGTCAGCAGCGCGTCGGTCTTGGCGAGATGCGCCTCCGCCGCGAGCATCAGGCAGGCGCCGAACAGGGCGGCCGCGAGGAAGGCGCCGCGCCGCGGCAGGAAGGCGAGCGCCGCCCAGTAGGCCAGCAGCACGGCGGCGGTCGCGCCGACGAGCGAGGGGATGCGGTAGAGCGCGATCTCGGTTCGCGCCTGGGGCACCCCGAGCGCCTCGCCGGCCGCCACCGCCGCGGCCTGGGCCCAGTAGATGCCCACCGGCTTCTTGTGCCGGGCCTCGCCCTGGAAGCGGATGTCGACGCCGTCGCCGGTCTCGAGCATCTGCTTCGAGGCCTGGGCGAATCGCGGCTCGTCCCGGTCCATCGGCTGGAGCGAGATCTGGCCGGGCAGGAAGCAGACGAGGCAGAGCGCCACCAGCCAGGCGCAGGCCCGCGCGTGGCTCGCCGACACGGTGTTCAGGAGGAAGTCGCCGAACGCGAAGCCGGGCCCGGTGGCCGGGACGGGCCGCGTGGCCGGGACGGGTCGCCGCGCGGCTTGGCTGGGGATCATGAGCGCGGTGCGGAACGGAAGGAGGGGGCCGAGAAGGCGGTCATGCGCGGCTCCGGAACCGGCAACCGGCCTCGTCGTTCGGTCGATGCCCAGACGGCCGGCGGTGTCGATGATGCGGCCGGGATTGTCAAATGCCGGCCCCGCCGCCCGAGGGACGGGGCCGGCCGCGCGGCGCGTGTCAGGCCCGGTCGACGCCGGCGGCGCCGATCCCGGCGATCGTGGTGGCGCCGACCTGGCGCATGATCGTCTAGAACTCGCGCTGCATGATGGCGAGCACGGCGGCGACCCCGGGCTCGCCGAAGGCGGCCAGCCCCCAGACGGAGGGGCGGCCGATGCACACGGCGGTGGCGCCGAGCGCCAGGGCCTTGAGCACGTCGGTGCCGCGGCGGAAGCCGCCGTCGATCAGCACGGGCACGCGGCCGTTCACCGCCGTCACGATCTCCGGCGGCACGCCGATCGTGGATTGCAGGCTCGCCTCGGCCCGGCCGCCGTGGTTCGACACGATCAGCGCATCGACGCCGTGGTCGAGCGCGCTCTTCGCGTCCTCCCTCGTGACGATGCCCTGGAGCACGAGCTTGCCCTTCACGAGGCCGCGCAGGCGCCGCACGTAGTCCCAGGTCATGCCGGTGCCGTAGAGGTTGGTCACCCGGTCGACGTCGATCCCGTCGAACATCGGCTTGCGGCTGACCTCGTTCTTGAAGCCGGGCGTATGGCAGTCGGTGCAGGTGCGGGTGTCCGAGCGGCGCTAGTTCAGTCGTTTCCAAATGTTTCCAAGATGTCGAGCTTCGCTTCCAGGGCGAGCTCATGCCAGCTCAAGACATAAATCGTTACACACCGCGTATTAACGATGAAATCCTCAAATCAGGGTGGCCGGGGAATGGTCGGCCGACGTTCTGGTCGGGCCCGGTTGCACCGGGCCGTTCTTGATGGAGATCCGCGATGAGCCTGATGGATGCGCTCTCGAACGCCATCACCGGGACCTCGGCCCAATCCTTCGCGCTGAACAACATCTCGGGGAACATCTCCAACAGCACCACGGCCGGCTTCAAGAGCACGGATACGAGCTTCGCCGACATGCTGGCGCAGACCGAGGCCGGGACGCAGCCCGCCGGCGGCGTCGCGATCAGCACGCGGTCGAACCTGGGGCTCCAGGGCACGGTGGCGTCGACCGGCATCGCGACGAACCTCGCGATCGGCGGCGACGGCTACTTCGTGGTCCGGCAGAATCTCGGGACCGCGTCGGCGCCGAGCTTCGGCTCTGCGCTGGCCTACACCCGGCGCGGCGACTTCGCGCCCGATGCCAGCGGGTACCTCGTCAACGGGGCCGGGTACTACCTGTTCGCCGGGGCCTCGACGGGCGCGCCGGTCCAGGTGCCGGCCACCGCCACGAGCGCGCTCTCCAGCCTGTCGGTCTCGCCCGCCGGCGCCCTCACCGGCACCCTGTCGGACGGCAGCACCCAGGCGCTCGGCACCCTGGCCCTGGCCCAGTTCGGTGCGCGGGACACGCTCGCCTCGCTCGACGGCGGCGCCTTCGTCGCGACCGCGAGCACCGGTGCGCCGAGCTTCGGCCTGAACGGCGCGACCGTGACCGGCGGCTCGGTGGAGCAATCGAATGCGAGCATCTCGGACCAGTTCTCCAAGATGATCGAGACGCAGCAGGCCTATTCCTCCAACACGAAGGTGATCAGCACCGTCAACGAGATGCTGCAATCGGCCATCGCGATGTACGTCTGACGCGGCGCGCGCCGCTACCCGTCCGCCTAGCGCGCCGTTCGGAACACCTGCAGGTCGAGGTCGCGCACCTTCTTGCGCAGGGTGTTGCGGTTGACGCCCAGAAGCTCCGCCGCGCGGATCTGGTTGCCGCGGGTGGCGGCGAGCGCCGCGCCGATCAGCGGGCCTTCGATCTCGCGCAGGATCCGGTGATACAGGCCGGGCGGGGGCAGCGTGTCGCGGTATCCGGAGAAGTAGTCCGAAAGGTGGCGCTCGACCGCGCCGGACAGGGTCTCGTTGTCGGCGCCGGCCTTGCGCGCGGTGCCGTTCCCGGCCGAGGCCGGGGGGCTGAGCGGCAGCGTGTCGAGCTCCGCCTCGATCACCGGGCCGGTGATGGTCTCCTGCGGGTAGAGGGCGGCGAGCCGCCGGACGAGGTTTTCCAGCTCGCGGACGTTGCCGGGCCAGCGGTAGCGCTTCAGGCGCTCCATCGCCTCGCCGTCGAGCATCTTCCGCGTGAGGCCTTCGCGCTCGACCTGGATGAAGAAGTGGCGGACGAGGTCGGGCACGTCCTCGGACCGCTCGCGCAGGGCCGGCAGCCGCAGCGGCACGACGTTCAGGCGGAAGAACAGGTCCTCGCGGAAGATGCCCTGCTGGATCGAGATCCGCAGGTCCTTGTTGGTCGCAGCGATGATGCGGACGTTGGTCTTGATCGGAACCCGGCCGCCGACGGTGGTGTACTCGCCCTGTTGCAGCACGCGCAGCAGCCGGGTCTGCGCCTCCATCGGCATGTCGCCGATCTCGTCGAGGAACAGCGTGCCGCCCTCCGCCTGCTCGAAGCGGCCGGCCGAGCGCTGCAGCGCCCCGGTGAAGGCCCCCTTCTCGTGGCCGAACAGCTCCGATTCGATCAGGTCGCGCGGGATCGCGGCCATGTTGACGGGCACGAACGGGCCGGTGCGCCGGCGGCCGTAATCGTGGAGCGCGCGGGCCACCAGCTCCTTGCCGGTGCCGGACTCGCCGGTGATCATCACGGTCAGGTCGGTCGGCATCAGCCGGGCGAGCGCCCGGTAGATCTCCTGCATCGCCGGCGAGCGCCCGACCAGCGGGATGTCCTCGTTGTCGGGCGGCGCGGCGGCGGCGGCCGTGCCGCGCGGGCGCGACAGCGCCCGGCCGACGATGGCGATCAGCTCCTTCAGGTCGAAGGGCTTGGGCAGGTACTCGTAGGCGCCGCGCTCGGAGGCGCGGATCGCGGTCATGAAGGTGTTCTGCGCGCTCATGACGATGACCGGCAGCTCCGGCCGCACCCGCTTGATGCGCGGCAGCAGGTCGAACACGTTCTCGTCGGGCATCACCACGTCGGTGATGACGAGGTCGCCCTCCCCTTGCGCCACCCAGCGCCACAGGGTCGCGCAGTTGCCGGTGGAGCGGACCTCGTAGCCGGCCCGCGACAGCGCCTGGTTCAGGACGGTGCGGATGGCGGCGTCGTCGTCCGCGACGATGATGTGGCCGTTGGGCATGACTCTTACTCGGGCTCCGCGACCGCTTCGCGCCCGTCGCGGGCGCTCGACATGGGCAGGAGGATTCGGAAGGCGGTGCGGCGGGGCGCGGGATCGCACTCGACGATGCCGCCATGATCGCCGACGATCTTCGCGACCAATGCAAGACCGAGGCCGGAGCCTTGCGCCTTCGTCGTCACGAACGGGTCGAACAGATCCGGCAGCAGCTCGGCCGAGATGCCCGGGCCGTTGTCGCGCACCGCCACCTCGATCGGCAGGCTCACGCGCTCGCGCGAGCCCGGGACCTGAAGCCGCAGGCCGGTGCGGAAGGCGGTCGACAGGGTGATCTCGCCGTCGACCGCGTCGGCGCCGATCGCTTCCGCCGCGTTCTTCACCAGGTTCAGGATCACCTGCACGAGCTGATCGCGATTGCCGAGCACCGGCGGCAGCGACGGATCGTAGGTCTCGACGAAGCGGATGTGGCGCCCGAACCCGGATTGCGCCGAGCGCTTCACCTGATCGAGCACGCCGTGCACGTTGACCGGGCCGCGCTCGACCGGGCGCTCGTCGCCGAACAGCTCCATCCGCTCGACGATCCGCACGATCCGGTCGGTCTCCTCGCAGATCAGGCTGGTCAGCACCCGGTCCTCTTCCGGCCCCGACTGCTCGAGCAGCTGGGCCGCGCCGCGGATGCCGGCGAGCGGGTTCTTGATCTCGTGGGCGAGCATCGCGCCGAGCGCCACCATCGAGCGCGCCGCGCCGCGATGCGTCAGCTGGCGGTTCATCTTGTCGGCGATGGTGCGCTCCTGGAGCATCAGCACCACCGCCTCGCCGTCGTCGCCGAGCGCGGTGGCGAACACGTCGACGCTGCGCTCCGCGCCCGAGCGCGGTTGCGTCAGCTCGACCCGGTACTCGCTGACGCTGGACCCGCGCCGGCGCACCTCCGCCACCAGCGCGATGATCGGCGAGGCGAAGGGGATGATGTCGCGAAGCCGGCGCCGCTGCATCAGCCGGGCGGAATAGTCGAAGAACGTTTCGGCCGCGTGGTTGCAGTGCATGATGCGGTCGTCCGCGCCGATGGTCAGCACCGGCAACGGCAGGGCGTTGATCACCGCCTCGGCGCTCGGCATGCCGCGGGGTTTCGCCGCGGGCTCCTTGGCGGCGGGGTCGAGACCGATCGGCATCGCCTCGTCCCTGGGTTCCCCGTCGCTCATGCGGCCTCCGCGATCGCCGGGGCGGCCTCGAAGGCGGCGCGCAGGAGCCGGTCCGCCACCTCCGGGTCGGTGGTGGTCAGGAGCCGCGTGCGCTCGGCCGCATCGAGGCCGCCCGCCGCGTCGGCATAGGCCGCCAGATGCTTGCGGGCATGACGCACGCCCATCGCTGCGCCGTAGAGCGCGATCAGCCCGGCATAATGCGCCGCCGCCAGCCCCGCCCGGGCCGACCGCGACAGCGTCGGCACCGGGCGCCCGGCCAGCCCCGCGGCGAGGGCGCCGACGAGCCAGGGCCGCCCGACCGCCGCGCGGCCGACCATGATGCCGGCAGCACCTGAGGCCGCCAGGCACGCCCGGGCGCTGGAAAGGTCCGTCACGTCGCCGTTGGCGATGACGGGGATCGACACCGCCGCGACGACCGGCCGGATCGCGGCCCAGTCGGCGCTGCCCTTGTAGAATTGCTGCCGGGTGCGGCCGTGGACGGTGACCGCGTTCAGCCCCAGTGCCTGGGCCCGGCGGGCGAGCTCCGCGGCGTTCAGGCCGTGGTGGTCCCAGCCGAGGCGCATCTTCACCGTCACCGGGATCGACACCGCCTCGCGCACGGCGCCGAGGAGGCGGGCCGCATGGTCGAGGTCGCGCATCAGCGCGGAGCCCGAGGCGATGCCGGTGACGATCTTGGCCGGGCAGCCCATGTTGACGTCGATCACGTCGGCGCCGTTCGCGGCGGCGATCCGGGCGGCCTCGGCCATCGGCTCGGGGGCGCAGCCGGCGAGCTGGACGATGTGCGGCGCGATGCCCGACCCTTCCGCCCTGAGCCGCGCCTCCTCCGAACCGCGCGCGAACTCGGCCGCCGCCACCATCTCCGACACCACCGCGCTCGCGCCGGCACCCTGCGCGATGCGGCGCATGTGCAGGTCGGTGACGCCCGACAGCGGCGCCAGCAGCGCCACCGGATCGACCGAGCGCTCCCCTCGCAGGACGCTCAAATAATGATCAGCCATCATTCTGCACAACAAATAGACAAAACCAGCCCGGCGCAAGCCCCCGGGCGAGGGTTGGGCGGGGAACCGCGCGATTTGATTTCGCTTCATCCCCCGCATAAACGACAGGCAGATTTTTGAGGACCCGAACCGGCCGCATGGCAGGCGGTCTCGGCCCCGGCACGACGGAAACCCCCAGGCATGTCCGAACCCGGATCGAGCGTCGCCGCCGTCGTCGTGGCGGCCGGTCGCGGCATCCGCATCGGCGGCGGGATGCCCAAGCAGTACCGTCGCGTCGGCGGGCAGGCGGTCCTCACCCGCACCCTCGACGCCCTCGGCCGCGACCCCGTGATCGGCCGGATCCAGGTGGTGATCGCCGCCGACGCGGCCGCGTTCTACGACACCTGCCGCACCGAGCTCGCGCCCGCCATCGCCGACAAGCTGCTGCCGCCGGTCGAGGGCGGGGCGACGCGCCAGGACTCGGTCCGAGCCGGGCTCGAAGCGCTCGCGGCAGCGGGCGCGCCGGACGTGGTCCTCGTCCACGACGCGGCCCGGCCCTTCGTCGATGCCGGGCTGATCGCCCGCGCCGTCGCCGCCGGGCGCGACCACGGCGCGGCGGTGCCGGGCGTGGCCGTCGCCGACACGATCAAGCTCGTGGACGAGCAGGGCGGCATCGGCCGCGTGCGCGAGACGCCGGCCCGCGAGCACCTGCGCGCGGTGCAGACGCCGCAGGCCTTCGTCTTCGGGACCTTGCGCGACGCGCACCGCGCCGCCGCCGCCGAGGGCCTGCACGGCTTCACCGACGACGGCGCCCTCGCCGAATGGGCCGGCCTCGCCGTGGTGGTGTTCACCGGCGACCCGAAGAACCGCAAGATCACCCAACCCTCCGACCTGATCGAGGCCGACCGGGCCTTTTCCGGCTCGGGCGAGGAGACGGCGAAGGACAGTGCGAAGGACATCGCCATGACGACCTACGTGACCCGCCTCGGCACCGGATTCGACGTGCACGCCTTCACCGACGGCGACCATGTCTGGCTCGGCGGGGTGAAGATCCCGGCCGACCGCGGGGTGCTCGCCCATTCCGACGGCGACGTCGCGCTGCATGCCCTCACCGACGCGCTGCTCGGCGCCATCGCCGACGGCGACATCGGCACCCATTTCCCGCCCTCAGACGAGCAGTGGCGCGGGGCGTCGTCGGACCGGTTCCTGGCCCATGCCTGCAAGCTGGTGCGCGACCGCGGCGGCCGCATCGACCATCTCGACATCACGGTGCTGGCGGAAGCGCCCCGCATCGGCGCCCACCGCGAGACGATCCGCGCCCGCATCGCCGAGATCTGCGCCGTGCCGCTGACCGCGGTGTCGATCAAGGCGACGACCACGGAGAAGCTCGGCTTCGTCGGCCGCGCGGAAGGCCTCGCGGCCCAGGCCGCCGCGACCATCCGCCTGCCGGAGGAGGTGGAGACGAGCCCGGTGGACGCCCAGGCCGAGACGGCCATGCGCCAGGGCTGACGGTTGGGCGGACGCGCATCCGCTGCGATGATCCGAAGGCCGCTTCGAACGAAAAAGGGATTCGCGCGATGTTCGACGACGCCCTCCTCGCCCGCGCCGCCGCCCTGGTCAGGGCCTACGCCGAGGCCGGCACCCGGATCGCGACGGCCGAATCCTGCACCGGAGGGCTCGTCGCCGGGTTGCTGACGGCGGTGCCCGGCTCGTCGGCGGTCGTCGAGCGCGGCTTCGTCACCTACTCGAACGAGGCCAAGTCCGAAGCGATCGGGGTGCCCGCCGCACTCATCGGCGCGCACGGCGCGGTCAGCGAGGCGGTCGCCCGCGCGATGGCGGGCGGCGCGCTGGCGGCGTCGCGGGCCGACGTGGCGGTGGCGATCACGGGGATCGCCGGCCCCGGCGGCGGCAGCCCGGGCAAGCCCGTCGGCCTCGTGCATTTCGGTCTGGCGACCGGCGGCGGCGTCCGCCACCTGGAGCGGCGCTACGGCGATCTCGGCCGTGCCGAGATCCGACGTCGCGCCGTGGTCGATGCGTTGGACCTGTTGGAGGCGGCGCTCGTTTCCTGATCGGGGCGCTCGGTTCTCCTGATCGGAGCGGTCCTGCGGCGAACGCCGCCGAACCGGAGGCGCGGTTCCATGGACAGCCTGTCGGCACAAATCTGCATCGTCGGCGGTGGACCGGCGGGGATGATGGCGGGCCTGCTGTTCGCCCGCGCGGGCGTCTCGGTCGTGGTGCTCGAGAAGCACAACGACTTCCTGCGCGATTTCCGCGGCGACACCATCCATCCCTCGACCCTGGCCGTGATGGACGATCTCGGCCTCGGCGACGCCTTCCGCGCCCTGCCGCAGCGCCGGGTCGAGACGTTATCGGCGGTGATGGGCGGCCGGACGTTCCGCGTCGCCGATTTCCGCCGGCTCGCGACGCGGAACCGCTTCATCGCGCTGATGCCGCAATGGGATTTCCTCGACTTCCTCGGCCGCGAGGCGAGGAAGCTGCCCGGCTTCCGGCTGCTGATGGCGACCGAGGGGCAGTCGCTGATCGAGACGGATGGCCGGATCGCCGGGGTTCGTGCCGCCGGCCCCGACGGTGCGATCGCGATCGCCGCCGACCTCGTCCTGTGCGCCGACGGCCGGCATTCCGCGATGCGACGTCGGGCCGGCTTCGTGCCGCGCGACTTCGCGGCCCCGATCGACGTGCTGTGGTTCCGCCTGTCGCGCCGCCCCGGAGACCCGGAGGCCGCGGCCGGTCGCTTCGGGGCGGGCCGCATCCTGATCACGATCGATCGCGGCGATTACTGGCAATGCGCCGCAATCGTGCCGAAGGGCGGCGATGCGGCGATCCGCACGCGCGGACTCGCGGCGTTCCGCGCCGGCATCGCCGACCTCGCGCCGTTCCTGGCCGACCGCACCGGCGAGATCGGGACCTTCGAGGCGGTGAGGACGCTGACGGTGACCGTGGACCGGCTGGAGCGCTGGCACCGTCCGGGGCTGCTCTGCATCGGCGACGCGGCGCATGCGATGTCGCCGGTCGGCGGCGTCGGCATCAACCTCGCGATCCAGGATGCGGTCGCCGCCGCCAACCTGCTCGCCGGGCCGTTGCGGGCCGGACGCCTCGCCGAGGCCGACCTCGCGCGGGTCCAGGCCCGCCGAAGCCTTCCGACGCGGCTGACGCAACGGGTCCAGCGCCTGATCCAGGATCGGATCATCGCCCCGGTGCTCGACCACGGGGACGCGCGCCTCAGCCCGCCGCTCGCGCTCCGGCTGCTCGACCGCCTGCCGTGGCTTCAGCGCATCCCGGCCCGGATCGTCGGCCTCGGCTTCCGCCCGGAGCATCCGCGGTGAGGCGCACGATCCAGCGCGTCCTCTTCGTCTGCGGTCGCGCCCGGCTCCGCAGCCCGACGGCCGAGCAGGCCTTCTCTCGGGTATGCCCAACCGGATGCCGCCGGCGCGGCCGGCCTCAGGCCCTACCGTAGACCCGGTCCGCCCGGCTCTCGAACGCGTCGGTGAACTTGCGGAAGGCGCGGTCGAACATCTTGCCCATCAGCAGGCCGAGGGCGAAGCTCTTGAACTCGTAGGTGATGAAGAAGTCGACGTCGCAGCCGCCGTCGCGGCCGGGCTTGAACGCCCAGCGGTTCTCCAGGTGCCGGAACGGGCCGTCGATGTACTCGGCCGTGATCTTGAGATTTAGGCGGTCGAGGCCGACCCGGGTGGTGAAGCGCTCGCGGATCGCCTTGTAGCCGACGCCCATCTCGGCCACGAGCACCTCGGTCCCCTCCCCGGTGCCGGGCTGGCGGCGCAGCACGCGCAGCGATTCGCACAGCGGCAGGAACTCGGGATAGTGCTCCACGTCGGCGACGAGGTCGTACATCTGCTGGGGCGAGTGACGCACCCAGCGGGTGATCCGGAAGGATGGCATGACGACTCAGGCTGAGAGGGTGTCGGGGGCGAGCCGCGCGTTGCGGGCGGCCTGGAGCCGCGAAAAATCCTCGCCGGCATGGTGCGACGAGCGGGTCAGCGGCGTCGCCGAGACCAGCAGGAAGCCCTTGGCGTAGGCGGTGGTCTCGAACGCCTTGAATTCGTCCGGCGGCACGAAGCGGACGACCTCGTGGTGCTTCTTGGTCGGCTGCAGGTACTGGCCGATGGTGAGGAAGTCGACGTCGGCCGAGCGCAGGTCGTCCATCAGCTGCACGACCTCGTTTCGCTCCTCGCCGAGGCCGACCATGATGCCGGACTTGGTGAAGATCGTGGGGTCGAGCTCCTTGACCCGCTGCAGCAGGCGCACCGAGTGGAAGTAGCGGGCGCCGGGGCGGACCGTGAGGTAGTTGCCGGGTACCGTCTCGAGGTTGTGGTTGAACACGTCGGGCTTGGCGGCCACGACCGCCTCGAGCGCGCCGTCCTTGCGCAAGAAGTCCGGCGTCAGGATCTCGATGGTGGTGCCGGGGCTGAGCCGCCGGATCGCCGCGATGGTGCGGGCGAAATGCTCGGCACCGCCGTCGGCGAGGTCGTCGCGGTCCACGGAGGTGACGACGACGTGGTGCAGGCCGAGCTTGGCCACCGAGTCCGCGATCTTGTCGGGCTCGTGCTGATCCAGGGCGTTGGGCAGGCCGGTGCGCACGTTGCAGAAGGCGCAGGCCCGCGTGCAGGTGTCGCCCATGATCATGAAGGTGGCGTGGCGCTTCTCCCAGCACTCGCCGATGTTGGGGCACCCGGCCTCCTCGCAGACCGTGACGAGGCCGTGCTCGCGCACGATCGCCCGGGTCTCGGCCCAGGCCGGGGAGCCCGGCGCCTTCACGCGGATCCAGTCGGGCTTGCGCAGCTGCACCGGCTGGTCCGGCCGGTGCGCCTTCTCCGGGTGGCGGATGCGGGCCGGAAGCGGTGGCCGCGGATCGTTCTTCAGGAGATCAAGGACGGTCGCCATGACACACCGCGTGCGAGGCACCCGCGGTGCGGGTATCGGGGAGCACCTGCGACTTAAGACGTCCGGCCCCGCGCCGCAAACCGGCGCGACCGCAGGTCGCCCACGATCCCGAGACAGGGCGCGCGGATTCGTCATGGCCGGCGGGCCCGCGCGATCCGCCGCAACGCCCGCCCGGAACCCGGCGTGACGGATCCGGTTCCTTGGGGTCAACGGCCGCCGCACGGCCCTCACCGGAAGGAAGATCGCTTGACCCGGATCCTGCGCCGCGCGCTCGCCGCACCCGTGATGCTCGCGCTCGTGTTCCCGGCGCTCGCCGGCGTCGGCCCGGAGGACAAGCCGGCGCAGAGCGACGGCATGGTGGTGCAGGGCACCGGCCCGGGCACCAGCGCGGGCGGCAGCCCGTCCGATGTCGGGATCAAGCGCGCCGGATCGAAGGCGGATGCCGAGGGCCGCAACAAGCTCAGCCCCGCCGGCTTCCTCACCACCGACGTGATCGGGATCAAGGTCTCGGACAATGCCGGCAACGCGCTCGGCACGGTGGTCGACCTCGTGATGGAGGACGGGCGCACCCTGACGGCCGTGGTGCTCGACATCGGCGGGTTCCTCGGCGTCGGCACGCGCTACGTCGCGGTGCAGCCGGCCGCGCTGATCCTGTCCCCGGGCGGCGAGCGCTACGCCGCCACGCTCGACATGAGCAAGGAGCAGCTCGGGGCCGCGCCGGACTTCAAGTACAGCAAGTACAAGCCGCAGAACTGACGCGGCATCAGCGTGTGGCAGGCGGCGATGCGTCGTCGGCCACGCCGATCCCGGCCGCGCTAGGGCAGGGAAATCCGCCTTCAAGAATGTCGCTTGCGGTCAAGCTTGGCTATGGCGATGTCCACGGGATTTTCGGTGGGAACGGTGATGGTCGAGGCCTTGCGGAAGGCGATCCGGTTGCGGGCGACGCGGCGCTCGCGCGACCTGCGGATCGGAACTAGCGGCTGCGCCCGCACGCCGCCGGTCGGCACCGCCGACCGCGGCACGAACACGGCGCACCGCCTCACCGCCCGCGAGCTGATCGCGATGGCGCAGGCCGCGCGTCGAGCGCGCGGCAGGGAAGAGCCGGAGGGCTGAGCCGCCTCAGCCGCCGCCCGGAAGCGCGCCGAGGCCCGCCACCTGGCAGATGTCGCGGGCGGGTTCGGCCAGCACCGTCTGCGCGGCCGCGACCTCGGTCTGCGCCGGGCCGGCCGGGGCGATGGTCGCTGCCGGTGGGATCGCCTCGGCGTAGGCCATCGCGGTCGAGGCGGGCGGCGGGGTCTGGGCCTGGCTCCCGGCCTTGCGCTTCTCGTAGAAGGCGTTGCCGCCGGCCACCGCCACGTAGTGCATGTTGTCGTACGGGTATTTCCGGCCGGCGGTGTGGAAGTACATCGCCCGGCCGACCTTGGGATGGCGCTCGCCGGCAAGGATTGCGTCGGCGGCGTCGGCGACCTTCTGCAGGTCCTTCTCGGCCATCGGCTTGGTCAGCACGCCGGTCGCGAACTGCCGCGGCTGGCCGACCACCGAGCAGATGCCGCCGTTCGGGAAGGCGGCGTTCTCCAGGCGGTTCATCACCACGGTCCCGACCGCGAGCAGGCCTTCGGAATCGCTGCGGTTCGATTCGAAGTACATCGCGCGGCCGAGGCAATCGCGTTCGGTATCCGACACCACCATCGGCTTGCCGCGCGTCGAGCCGGTGCTGAGAGCGGTGTTTGCGCTGGTGTTGCAGGCGCCGAGACTTGGTCCGAGCAGGAGGACCGACAGGGCCGGCACCGTCAATCTCGTCCCGATACCCTGCATGCCGCCCGGCCTCCCAGCCCATTGCCTCGCCGATGCGATGCGTTCCGGCCAAGCTCGGCCCGAAAGGTGCGGATTTTGTGGCATCATGGTGAACCGACGGTTGCGTCAGCGCGTCGTCGCCTGCGCTTTCCGCATCGCCGCCGCGGTCTCGCGGAATGCGGCGGTCGGCACGGCGACGGACGGAGCCCGCCCCTCCTCCCGGCTGCCCGCCACCAGCACGCCGATCACCACGGGGCCGCCCGCCTCGACCTGCAGCAGCGCCGAGCCCGATTCTCCGGGCACCGCCCGGCAATCGTGCAGCAGCAGGGGCGCCGGGCCGGGGTCCCGCCACGCGCTGCAACCGCCCTGCGCGGTCATCAGCTGGGGCTTGAGCCGGCTGTAGCCCGCCCGCCGGATCTCGCGGCGGATCGCGGCCGGGTCGGCTTCGGCACCGGGATCCTCCAGCGTCAGCGGCGTGCCGGGGATCGGGTCGGCGAGCTCGACCAGGGCCCAGTCGCCCTGCATGTTCGGCCGCGCGGTGCCGTAGGCGAAGGCGTAGTCGTCCGGCTTGCGGTAGGCGGCGGCCAGGCTGTGCGCGCGATACGCGCCCTGGCGGTACCCGGCCACGAAGTGGACGACGCCCGGGTTGACCCAGCGCTTGCGCGGCTCGTCCCACAGGCAGTGCGCGGCGGTGAGCGCGAGCCGCGGACCGATCAGGGTCGCGGTGCAGGATTGGAGGCGGTTGGTGCCGAGCACCACGTTGAGCTTGCCGATCGCGCTGTAGGGCCATGCCTCGGCATCGAAGGCCATGTCCTCCGCACGCGCCGCGCCGGCCCACAGGCATGCGCCGACGAGGACCAGGGCGCGCACCTTCCTCAGCCCGCGACGTGCCGGGCGAACGATGCGAGGTCGATGTTGCCGCCGCTGATCACCACGCCGACGCGCCTGCCCCGCACGTCGAGGCGGCCGTGCATCACCGCCGCCGCCGCGAGGCAGCCGGTCGGCTCGACCACGAGCTTCATCCGCTCGGCGAAGAAGCGCATCGTGGCGACGAGCTCGGCGTCCGTCACCGTCACGATGTCGGCGACCCGCTCCTGGATGATCGGGAAGGTCAGCGATCCGAGGAACGTCGTCTGCGCGCCGTCGGCGATGGTGCGCGGCACCGGGATCGTGACGATCCGCCCCTCGCGGAGCGAGCGTTGCCCGTCGTTGCCGGCCTCCGGCTCGACGCCGATCACGGCGCAGCCGGGCGAGCGCTCGGCGGCGACGAGGGCGCAGCCCGACAGCATGCCGCCGCCGCCGAGGCAGACGACGAGCATGTCGAGCGGCCCGGTCTCGGCGATTAGCTCGAGGGCGAGCGTTCCCTGGCCGGCGATCACGTCCGGATGGTCGTAGGGCGGGATCAGGGTGAGGCCGCGCGCCTCCGCGAGTTCGCGGCCGAGGGCGACGCGGTCCTGGGTGTAGCGGTCGTAGCGCACCACCTCGGCGCCGTAGCCTTGCGTCGCCGCGACCTTCATCGCCGGCGCGTCCTGCGGCATCACGATGGTGGCCGGCACGTTCAGCAGCCGGCTCGCGAGGGCGATCGCCTGGGCGTGGTTGCCCGAGGAGTAGGCGATGACTCCGCGCGCCCGCGCGTCGCCGGCGAGCGCCGCGATCGCGTTGTAGGCGCCGCGGAACTTGAAGGCGCCGGCGCGCTGCAGGTTCTCCGCCTTGAAGAACAGGCTCGCCCCGGCGCGTTCGTCGGCGGTGCGCGACGTAAGCACCGGGGTGCGGTGGGCCACGCCGGCGATGCGCTCGGCGGCGCGCGCCACGTCGGCGAAGGTCGGCTGGCCTGGGGTCGCATCGGTCATCGAGGGCTCGCTCGGCGCCCGCGCCGCTCGCGCCCGGAGCGCGACCCTTCGGCGAGGGACCCACGCACCGTCCTATACGCGTCCCCGGGCGCCGCCGGCACCCTCGGCGTGCGAACGGAGCCAATTGCCCGCTCGGTTCTTATCCTCGGACAAGATCATCATCCGGCAGGGCCGGTCCCGTCCGATCGGCGGGGCAGGCCGCCGGACGAACGACGGATTCACGGAACGACATGCGGACATCGGCAAAACTCGGGCTCGCGGCGCTGGCCGTGGTCCTCCTCGGCGGGGCGGCCTTCGTGCGCTTCGCGGTCTATCCCGAGAGCGCGTCGCTCCCGCTCGCCGACGGCCAGGGGGCGAGCCCAACGCTGCCCGCCCCGAACGCGACGCCGCTGCCCACCGTCAACATCGCGCCCGCCACCGGCTGGGCGAAGGGCGCCAAGCCCGCGCCGGCCGCCGGCTTCTCGGTCGCAGCCTTCGCCGAGGGGCTCGACCATCCGCGCTGGCTCTACACCCTCCCGAACGGCGACGTGCTCGTCGCCGAGAGCAACACCCCGCCCTCCGACGGCACGTTTCCCGGCGTGAAGGCCTGGATCGCGGGCAAGATCATGGATCGGGCCGGCGCCGGCGTGAAGAGCCCGGACCGGATCGTGCTGCTCCGCGACGGCGACGGGGACGGGGTCGCCGAGGTGAAGACGGTCTATCTGAAGGGCCTGACCTCGCCGTTCGGCATGGCGCTGGTCGGCAGCGACCTCTACGTCGCCAACGCCGACGCGCTGGTGCGAGTGCCCTACGAGGCCGGCGGGACCGAGAACGGCGCGACGCCCGAGAAGGTCGTCGACCTGCCGGCCGGGATCAACCACCATTGGACCAAGAACGTGGTCGCGAGCCCCGACGGCGCCAAGCTGTTCATCACCGTCGGCTCGAACAGCAACGTGGCCGAGAACGGGCTCGAGGCCGAGAAGGGCCGCGCCGCGATCTGGGAATACACGATCGCGACAAAGACCTTCCGCGAATACGCCACCGGCCTGCGCAACCCGAACGGGTTGGGCTTCGAGCCCGAGACCGGCGCGCTCTGGGCCGCGGTCAACGAGCGCGACGAGATCGGCAGCGATCTCGTGCCGGACTACGTCACCGCGGTGAAGGAGGGCGGGTTCTACGGCTGGCCCTACAGCTATTACGGCCCGCACGTCGACGAGCGCGTCACCCCGCAGCGCCCGGACCTCGTCGCCAAGGCGATCGTGCCGGACTACGCCCTCGGTCCCCACACGGCCTCGCTCGGCATCGCGTTCTCGCGGGGCGCGCACCTGCCCCCGGCCTGGACCAGCGGCCTGTTCGTCGCCCAGCACGGCTCGTGGAACCGGCGTCCGAAGAGCGGCTACAAGGTGATCTACGTGCCGTTCGCCGACGGCCGGCCCGCGGGCACGCCGGTGGACGTGCTGGCCGGCTTCCTCGACGCCGACGAGAAGGCGCAGGGGCGCCCCGTGGACGTGGCCTTCGACAAGACCGGGGCGCTGCTCGTCTCGGACGACGTCGGCAACGCAGTCTGGCGGGTGACGGGGGCGGCCGCCTCGCAGTGAGGCGGACGCCTCAGATCCCCGCGTACCAGCTGAAGCTGAGTTCGGAGACCATGCTGCCGCGGCCCTGGCCGAGGCCGTCCACGCGATCGACGGCCTCGATCGAGGCGAGGTACTTCAGCGACTTGTAGCCGAGCTGCTGCTCGACCCGGAGCCGCACCGGCGCGCCGTGCGCGATCGGCAGCGCGCCGCCGTTCATGCCGTAGGCGAGGATCGTCTGCGGGTGCAGCGCGTCGAACAGGTCGTAGGTGTCCCACCAGCCGTCGACGGTGCGGATCACGATGAAGCGCGCTTCCGGCTTCAGGCCGGCGACGGCCAGGACGTGGGCCAGCGGAACCCCGGTCCATCCGCCGATCGCCGACCAGCCCTGCTCGCAGGAATGTAGCGTGATCTGGGTGCGGGCGGGCATCGCCTTCAAGTCGGCGAGCGAGAATGCGGCCGGGTTCGCCACCAGCCCGCGCACCGGCAGGCGCCAGTCCGAGAAGCCGATCTCCTTCGAGCGGCGGTAGGCAACGTCGTCGGGGTCGGTGGTGTTGATCGTCGGGAAGACCGCCGAGATCGCGTCCGGGGAGAACTCGCGCACCAGCGGCTGATGGCGCAGCAGGAAGCGCTGCACGGTGAAGCTCAGGCGCTCGCTGATCCCGTAGAGGCCGCCGCGGCTCGGGCCGCCCTCCCCGATCCTCTCGCAGCTGGCGAGCAGCCCGGTGCCGCCGAGAGCCGAGGCGCCGAGGATCAGCTTGCGCCGGGAGATGCCGCTCATCGCTTCGCCTCGCGCTCGTGCCGCCGCGCGGGTTCCGCGGCCGGCGCCCGGCGCCCGATGGTCATCCCGCGCATCAGCGCCGCCGGGCCGTTGGCCAGGACCTGCCAGACGTGCACGGCGAGGAACGCCACCAGCAGGGACGCGCACAGGAAGTGCAGGGTCCGGGCCGACTGCCGTCCGCCGAACAGGTCGAACAGCTCGGGGATCGCCGTCGTGACCCCGGGCGACATCGTCAGGCCGGTGAGCAGCATCAGCGGCGACAGCACCAGGACGACCGCCAGGTAGGCGAGCTTCTGCAGCACGTTGTAGCGGGTCTGCGTCGGCCCCGGGCCGCGCAGGTGCAGGTGCTCGCGCACCGTGCCGGCGATGTGCGCCGGGCGGACCTGGTCCGCATCCGGCAGCAGCCGGCGGGACAGGTGGCGCGTCGCGAGGCTCCAGGCGAGATAGAGCAGCCCGTTGAGGACGAAGATCCAGGCGGCGAGGAAGTGGATGTTGCGGCCCCAGCCGGTCTGCTCGAGGTTCACCGGCAGCGGCAGGGCGATCCACGCCGGGGCATCGAGCGCGCCCGTCTCGCCCCAGAACAGCCGCGGCAGCGCCAGCAGGATCGCCGTGCCGCTGACCGCGAGCGCGACGAACGCGGCGGCGTTGATCCAGTGCGTCGCCCGCACCCAGGCGGGATGGCGGATCCGGCCGTCCTCACGTCCCGTCATCGTGCGCCGATCGGATGGTCCTGCATCATAGCGCAGGATCGCACGGCCCCTCGATCGATCCAATGTGAAAGTCCGCCGCGGCCCCGGCGGCGCGAGACCCGTGTCGCCCGGGCGTATACGATGGCGGCCCGCTGTCCCCAGCACCTTGCGTCGACGCGGGAACCGTTGCGGTCATCCTCGGCTTCCGGGATGGTCGGTGAATCAGCAATGTTGCATCCGTTCATCCTGCACACAGACAGGATATGCGATGTGCGACCACGGCCTCCGTCGCTGGAAAACGAGCTTCCGTGAAGATCGCTCTCATCGCCCACCTGAAGTTCCCCATCGCGCAGCCGTATCCGGGCGGTTTGGAGATGCACACGCATCTCCTCGCCGGCGCCCTGATGCGACGCGGGCACGACGTGACGTTGTTCGCCTCGGAGGGATCGGATCCGACACTTGCGCCGGTCTGCGTCTGCCCGCCGACCGGTGACGGGCTCGGCGATCCACTGCGTCATGCGTCCATCGATCGCGCCGAGAACGCGGCTTATGCGCGGATCATGGAGATGGTGCGGGCCGGCGACTTCGACATCGTGCACAACAACAGTCTTCACGACCTGCCGCTGCGCCGAAGCCGGGACCTCGCGGTGCCGATGGTGACGGCGCTTCACACGCCCCCGTTCGACTCGCTTGAGGCGGGCGTGCGCGCCGCTCCCGCCGGCATGCCGTTCGCCGCCGTCTCGAACCACACGGCCGACGCGTGGCGCGAGATCGTCGCCGAGCCGGTCGTCATCGGCAACGGCGTCGAGCTCACGGTCTTCGTCTACCGCCCGGCGCCGGACCCGGTGCCCTACGTGTTCTGGTCCGGCCGGATCGTGCCGGAGAAGGGGCTGCACCTGGCGATCGACGCCGCGCGCGCCGCCGGCCTCCCGCTGCACTTCGCCGGCCCGCGGCCCAATCCCGCCTACTGGGCGGAGTGGATCGCCCCGCGCCTCGGGGACGACCTCGTCGATCTCGGCCATCTCGGCCATGCCGAGCTCGCGCGTCACCTCGGCGGGGCGCGGGCGGCCCTGGTCACCCCGCGCTGGGAGGAGCCGTTCGGGCTGGTGGTCGCCGAGGCGCTGGCCTGCGGCACGCCGGTCGCCGGCTTCCGCCGCGGCGCGCTCCCCGACATCCTCGACGCCACCTGCGGCGCGCTGGCGGCGCCCGACGACGTCGCGAGTCTGTCGGACGCGATCGTCCGCGCCGTCGCCCTCGACCGCCGCGCCTGCCGGCAGCGTGCCGAGGACCTGTTCGACGCCGACGCGATGACCGCCGGCTACGAGGCGCTCTACGACGCGGCGCTCGCCGCGCACGACCTCTCGCTGCTGCCGGTGCCGCGCCTGCGCCGCGTCGCCGGCGCGCAGGCCTGACCATGCGCCCGTCCGAACAGGCGGTCGTCTGCGTGCCCGCCCGCGACGAGGTGCGCTGCCTGCCGCGCCTCCTCCGCTCGCTGGCCGCTCAGGACGGCCTCTCGGCCGGGACGCCCCTGCGCGTCCTGATCGTGGCCAACAACTGCACCGACGGCACGGTCGCCGCCGTGCGCGCGATGGAGGCGGCGGGCGAGGCGCCCGCGCTCGCGATCCGGGTGATCGAGGCGCATCTCGAGCCGGCGGAGGCCCATGTCGGCACCGCGCGGCGGATGGCGCTCGATGCCGGCGCCGCCTGGCTCGACGCCGACGGGCATCCCGACGGCATCCTGCTCACCACCGACGCCGACGCGCGGGTGCCGCGGACCTGGCTCGCCGCCAACCTCCGGGCGCTGGAGGGCGCCGAGATCGTCGGCGGCCGTCTCGTGATCGACCCGGAACAAGAAACCGATCCGGCGCTCGCCGACCTGCATGACCGGATCGAGCGCTACTGGGCCGCCGTCCGCCGGATCGAGGACGCGCTCGATCCGCCGCCGCACGATCCCGCCCCCCGCCACGGCGACCATACCGGCGCGAGCCTCGCGCTGCGCGCCGCGCTGTATCGCAGCGTCGGCGGCCTGCCGGCCCTGCCGCGCGGCGAGGACAACGCCCTCGTCGCCCGCGTCCGCGAGGCCGGCGGACGCCTGCGCCACTGTCCCGAGGTGTCGGTGATGGTCTCCGACCGCGCCGCCGGCCGGGCGCAAGGCGGCATGGCCACCGAGATGGTCCGGCGCGCCGTCACCGCCCGCGCCGGCCTCCCCTACCGCCTGCCCGCACCGAGCCACTGGGAAGCCGTGATCGCGCGGCGCGCGGCGCTGCGCAGCGTCTTCCGCGGCACGGCCGGACCCGAGCGCCTTGCCGCCCTCGCGGCGTTCGGCCTCACCGCCGCGGACCTCGCATCCATCAGCCCGGATGCCTGCGTCAACGACATCGCCTTCGTCGAGCGGGCGGGCCCGCTGTGCGAGGCCGCTGACGGACCGGCTCCGGAGATGGAGCTCGACGCAGCGCTCGCCGCCTTCGACACGATCCTCCGCCCGAGCGCGGCCGCGTGAAGCGGCCGGTCGGCTACTACGTCCACCATCAGGGCGCCGGCCATTGGCAGCGCGCCTGCGCGATCGCCCGGCACCTCGACCGGCCCTGCACCCTGATCGGCACGCTGGCCGGCCTCGATCGCGACGCGGCGCCGGGCAGCGTGCTCGACCTGCCCGACGACCGCTTGCCCGAGGCCCGTTCGCCCGAGGCCGCTTTCGACGGCCGTGACGGGGCGGCGACGCGCCCCGAGGCCTTCCACTACGCGCCGCTCGGGCTGGCGGGCCTGCGCGACCGCATGGCGGCGATCGCGGCCTGGATCGCGCGGGAGGACCCCGCCCTGATCGTGGTCGACGTCTCGGTCGAGGTCGCGCTGTTCGCGCGCCTGATGTCGGTGCCGGTGCTGATGGTGCGGCTCGCCGGCACCCGGACCGATCCACCCCATCTCGAGGCCTTCCGCAGCGCCGAGCGCCTGATCGCACCGTTCCCGCGCGCCCTCGACGGCGCGTCCGTCCCGGCCTGGGTGCGCGACAGGACCCATTACGCCGGCTTCCTCGGCGCGACCGCCCGCCCCGGCCCCGCCCCGGACCCCGACGGCCCGATCGTCGTGGTGTTCGGCCGCGGCGGCGCGGGCGGCGACGCCACCGAGCTTGCCGCCGCGGCGCGCGCGGTGCCGGATCGCGCCTGGCACGTCCTCGGTCCGGTCGCGGGCATGGTCGCCGATCCGCCCCCGAACCTGCACCTGCACGGATGGGTCGCCGAGATCGGCCCGCATCTCGCCCGCGCCGCCCTGGTCGTCGGGGGCGGCGGCGACGGCGTGGTCGCGGCGGTGGCGGCTGCGGGACGCCGCTTCGTCTGCCTGCCCGAACCGCGGGCCTTCGGCGAGCAGACCGAGAAGGCGGCGGCGCTCGAGCGCCTCGGCGCCGCCGTAGTGCGCCCGTCCTGGCCGGAGGCGTCCGCCTGGCCCGGCGTCGTCGCGGCCGGCCTCGCCCTCGACCCCGCGGCGATGTCCGCCCTGCACGATCCCGACGCCGTGCCGCGGCTGGCCGCGACGATCGAGCGGATCGCCGCCGGCCTCGACGCGCGCTGAGCCCGCGCTCAGAACGGCCGGTCGGCGGGGACCTGCGCCGCGGCGATCTCGGCCTCGGTCGGGGAACGCAGCACGGCGAGGCCGCCGGCGCGGTCGGCCGCCACCAGCCCGAGCCCGGCGAAGGCGTCGAGCCAGCCGTCCATCGGCCAGATCCCGTGGCGTCGGTGGAAGCGCCGGGCGTTGGCGACAATGTCGGTGAAGTGCTGCAGCGGCGGGTCGCAGGACAGGTGGTGCTGGTGGAAGGCGTGCATCCCGCCGGCGAACAGCACCGGCACCCCGGCCTGCGCCGCGCGGAAGGCGAGATCGGTGTCCTCGGCGCCGTAGCCCGTGAAGCCCTCGTCGAAGCCGCCGATGCGGTCGTAGGTGGCGGCCCGCACCGCGAAGGCGAGCGACCAGAACAGGCCCGGTTGCGGCGCCGGGATTACGCCGGCCTCCGGGAAGCGGCGCGCCGGATGGCGGTGGCCGACCCGGTCGAGGCCGGCTTCGGTCCAGCCGTCGGAGACCGCAGCGCCCGGAAGGTAGCGGATCTCGCAGCAGATCAGCCCGTCGTGCTCGGCGACGGATGCGGCGAGCCCGGACACCAGGGTCGCCGACGGGATGCAATCGACGTCGAGGTAGACCAGGACGTCGCCGGACGCCGCGCGGCGTCCGGCGTTGCGGGCCGCGGCGAGGGGCAGGCCGTCGCGCCGCAGATACGTGCGCCGCACCGGGAAGCCGAGATCCGGCAGCGGGCCGTCGTCGCCGCCCATCTCGACGATCACGGCCTCCGCCGGCGGCGCGCCGCGCCCGAGGCCTTCGAGCAGGCGCGCGAGATGGTGCCCGCGGCCCTTGTTCAGGGTGACGACGCTGACGCTCACGCCGAGACCTCGGCCGCGACCCCGTCCACGTGCAGCACGTCGAGGCGGTACTCGGCGGCGCGGATCCGATGCACCGGCCGCGCGAAGCGCGCATCCGCGATCAGGGCCTCGGCCGCGGCGTCGCCCGAGAGCGGATAGTCGGTCTCGCCGAGCCAGTGCACCAGCACGATGTCGCCGCCGGGCAGGATCGACGACCCGATCCGCGCCGCGATCCGCGCGACGTCCGCGCGCGAGAAGAAGTACGCCACCTCCGACAGCACGATCAGGTCGAACCGGCCCGCCGGCCAGGCATCCGGGATCGCGCAGGCCTCGAAGCGCACCCACGGCGTCACGGCGTTGCGGGCGCGGGCGGCGGCGAGCGCGGTCTCGACCACGTCGATGCCGAGCAGCGCCGCGCAGCGCGGCGCGAGCCGGTGGGTGAGGACGCCGATCGAGCAGCCGATCTCGAGGCCCGAGGCGTAGCGCTCGCGCGGCAGGGCTTCGAGCGTCGCGGCGTACTTGGCGGCCTCGTAGGCGCTGGTGGTGAAGCCCCACGGATCGGGGTCGGGGTCGGCGCCGTAGAGCCCGGCGAAGTAATCCGGCGTCAGCGAGTCGGCGCGGCGGCTCATCGCGGCAGCTCCACGAAGCGTTCGTAGGGGCCGCACAGGCGCTCGACCATCGCCTCCGATAGGCGGAAGCCGTCCGGATCGTCGGCGATCAGCCGCGTCGTCTGCGAGGCGTGCGCCGCGACCGCCCGGCGCTTGGCGGGGCGGTGCGCCGCGACGTCGAGCCGGAATCCGGTCGGCGCCGGCCCGACCTCGCGCTCCGGCGGCAGGGTCCAGCCCCAGACCGGGTAGGCGTAGGCGCGGATGCCGGGGATCAGCGGGCGGGCGAGCCCGACGATGTCGGCCGCCGCGGTGTGATCGCAATGCGGGTCGTGGCGCCAGGTGACGAAGACCGCATCGGCCCCGCTCTCGCGCACGGCGTCCGCGATTACTTCGGCCGCGGCCTGCGCCGTCGCGCCGGTGCTCGGCACGTGCGCGTCGGGCAGGCGCAGGAAGGCGACGTGCTCGGGCGCCATCCCGAGCTCGCCGACCGCCCGGCGGGTCTCGTCCTCGCGCAAGTCGCGCAGCCGCTCGGGCGGGTACAGGCGGGAATTCGGATGCGAGCCGCAACCGTCGCTGACGACGACGAGCCGGACGGGCAGGCCGCGCGCCCGCGCCTCGGCGATCAGGCCGCCGCAGCCGAGGCTCTCGTCGTCGGGATGGGGGGCGACCACGACGAGGCCGCGCGTCGCCATCGCCGAGAGGTCGGCAACGGGCAGGGTGTCGAGGAGGGGCAGGAAGGCGTCGGCGCGCATCGGGTCTCGGCGGTTCGCAGGGCTCGGCGCGACGGGGTCGTGCGTCGATGCGGCTGTCAGGTCGGTTCGGGGTCGTGCCAGAGCGCGTGGACCGGGGCGTCGGCCCCGGCGACGTAGGCCGCCGCGCTGACGA
This sequence comes from Methylobacterium sp. E-025, assembly GCF_022829705.1. Lineage (NCBI taxonomy): Bacteria > Pseudomonadati > Pseudomonadota > Alphaproteobacteria > Hyphomicrobiales > Methylobacteriaceae > Methylobacterium > Methylobacterium sp. E-025. Next base: position 47,736 of record NZ_JAKSYR010000152.1, on the reverse strand, counting down.
GGGCGCCGTCGGGGGCCGGCTGGCGCAGGTAGGTCGCGAGGTCGCGCACCAGCCGCTCGAGCGGGTGGGCTTCGAGGAAGCCGGAGAGGCCGACCGAGCGCTGGGCCAGCTCGATCGCGTCGAGGCCCGCCCGCTCGACCGCGCCGCGGGCGAGGGCGACGTAGGCGACCGCCCGGTCGCCCTCGACGGGCTCCGTCGTCGCCAGCCGGGCGGCGTGCTCCACGAATAGGCGCGCGGTCTCGGCGGCCGTGGCCGCCTGCCCGAGGCGGGCGCGCTGGTGCGGATCGCCGCCGCGGCCGGTCGCGGTCAGGTGGCCGCGATGCGCCTCCAGCACCGCTTCGATGCCGCCGCACTGGACCGCGAGGAAGCGCCACGCCCCGGCGGCGAAGAACGGCTGGCGATAATAGTCGTCCGGGGCGCCGATGCGGTCCAGGGGCTCGACCCGCAGGCCGGAGAAGTCGACGGTGCCGGTGGCGGAGGCGCGCATCCCGTGGGCGCGCCAGTCGGCGAGCTCGGCGCGGGCTTCCGGATCGAGCGGCACCACGAGCATCTGGCGGCGCCCGTCCGGCAGCCGCGCGGTCACCAGCGGGCGCGTGACGTGCCCGGCCCCCGAGGCGTAGGACTTCGCGCCGGTCAGCACCGCCGGATCCGCCTCCGTGCCGAGCGCGAGACCGCCCGGCTCCGCCGGCTCGGTGTTCCACACGCCGAACAGGTGCCCGGCACGGGCATCGGCCGCGAAGCGCGCGCGCACCGGATCGCTGCCGTAGCGCAGCACCAGCGCCAGCGCGTTGACGTGGCCCTCGTAGATCCGCCCGACCGCGAGGTTGCCGCGCCCGATTCCGCGCAGCACGTCGCGCAGGCGGTCGGCGCCGCCGGGCGTGCACAAGCCCGCTCCGCCCAACGCCTCGGGCAGCGGCGCGACGAGCAGCCCGGCGCCGCGCAGCGCCGCGATCGCCTCGACGGGGAAGGTGCCGTGCCGATCGGGCGCCGGCGCGCGCGCCACCGCGGAGGCGGCGAGCTCGGCGATGCCGACGGGGCGCGCGTTCACGAGCGCGATGGGGAGGGGAATCGTCATGTTCGGATCCGCAGAATGACGCGTGCGCGTGAACGCGCCATGTACGGACGCGCGAAGGTTCAATCAGCGGTAGGCGCGGCACGTTCCGGTCGCCCGGAAGGCTTGACCGTCGCACCAGCATGATCCTTGCTCCAGGTCCGAACCGGCCGAAACGAGTCCGGACCGGCCGAAATCCGAGAGGGCTCCTCGTGCTGCTGACGCCTCGCGAAAAAGACAAGCTCCTCGTGGCCATGGCCGCTCAGGTCGCGCGGAACCGCCTTGCCCGCGGCGTCAAGCTCAACCACCCGGAGGCGATCGCGCTGATCACCGACGTCGTGGTCGAGGGCGCCCGCGACGGGCGCTCGGTCGCCGAGCTGATGCAGGCGGGCGCCAACGTGCTCACCACGGACCAGGTGATGCCGGGCATCGCCGAGATGATCCACGACATCCAGGTCGAGGCGACCTTCCCCGACGGCACCAAGCTCGTCACCGTGCACCATCCGGTGCGCGGCGCGCCCTCCCCCGACGTGCCGGGCGCCGTCACCACGCCGCCGGGCGAGATCGTGTTCAACGAAGGCTGCGAGCGCACCGTGGTCGAGGTCGCCAACGTCGGCGACCGGCCGATCCAGGTCGGCTCGCATTACCATTTCTTCGAGGTCAACCCGGGGTTGCGCTTCGACCGGGAGAAGGCCCGCGGCCGGCGCCTCGACATCGCGCCGGGCACGGCGGTGCGGTTCGAGCCCGGCTCGACGCGGGAGGTGGCCCTGGTGCCGCTGTCCGGCGGGCGGACGGTGTACGGCTTCCGCGGCGACGTGATGGGGGCGCTCTAGCATGGCCAACACGCCCCCCCGCGCCGCCCTCCCCCGCGCCGCCTATGCCGACATGTTCGGGCCCACGACCGGCGACCGCATCCGGCTCGCCGACACCTGCCTGGAGATCGAGGTCGAGCGCGACTTCACCACCTACGGCGAGGAGGTGAAGTTCGGCGGCGGCAAGGTGATCCGCGACGGGATGGGGCAGAGCCAGGTCACCAACGCCGACGGCGCGGTGGACACGGTGATCACCAACGCGGTCGTGCTCGACCATTGGGGCGTGGTGAAGTGCGACGTCGGGATCGTGAAGGGGCGGATCGTCCGGCTCGGCAAGGCCGGCAACCCGGACATCCAGCCGGGCGTCGACATCGTCGTCGGCCCGGGCACAGAGGTGATCGCCGGGGAGGGCAAGATCCTCACCGCCGGCGGCTTCGACAGCCACATCCACTTCATCTGCCCGCAGCAGATCGACGAGGCCCTGTGCTCGGGGATCACCACCATGCTCGGCGGCGGCACCGGGCCGGCGCACGGCACCTTCGCCACCACCTGCACGCCGGGCCCCTGGCACATCGCCCGGATGATCGAGGCGGCCGACAGCTTTCCGATGAACCTGGCGTTTGCCGGCAAGGGCAACGCCTCGCGCCCCGACGCTCTCGTCGAGATGGTGCGGGCCGGCGCCTGCGCGCTCAAGCTGCACGAGGATTGGGGCACCACGCCGAAGGCGATCGACACCTGCCTGACGGTCGCCGACCAGCACGACGTGCAGGTGATGATCCACACCGACACGCTGAACGAGTCGGGCTTCGTCGAGGACACGATCGCGGCGTTCGCCGGCCGCACCATCCACGCCTTCCACACCGAGGGCGCCGGCGGCGGGCACGCGCCCGACATCATCAAGGTGGCGGGGCTCGCGCACGTGCTGCCCTCGTCCACCAACCCGACGCGGCCCTACACGAAAAACACCATCGACGAGCATCTCGACATGCTGATGGTGTGCCACCACCTCGACCCGTCGATCCCGGAGGATCTCGCCTTCGCCGAGAGCCGCATCCGCAAGGAGACGATCGCGGCCGAGGACATCCTGCACGACATCGGCGCGCTCTCGATGATGTCGTCGGACAGCCAGGCCATGGGCCGGGTCGGCGAGGTCGCGATCCGCACCTGGCAGACGGCGGACAAGATGAAGCGCCAGCGCGGCGCCCTCCCCGGCGACGCCTCGGGCAACGACAACCTGCGGGCGCGGCGCTACATCGCGAAATACACGATCAACCCGGCGATCGCGCACGGCGTGTCGGCCAATATCGGCTCGGTCGAGCCGGGCAAGCTCGCCGACCTCGTGTTGTGGTCGCCGGCCTTCTTCGGGGTGAAGCCCGACCTCGTGATCAAGGGCGGGATGATCGCGGTGGCGCCGATGGGCGATCCCAACGCCTCGATCCCGACGCCGCAGCCGGTGCATTACCGTCCGATGTTCGGCGCCTACGGCCGCGCGCCGTTCGCGACCGCGCTGACCTTCGTCTCGAAGGCCGCGATCGAGGACGGCCTGCGCGAGCGCCTGGGTGTCCAGAAGCAGCTCGTCGCGGTGGAGAACGTGCGCGGCGGCATCTCGAAGAAGAGCATGATCCTCAACGACGCGACGCCCGAGATCGAGGTCGACCCCGAGACCTACGACGTGCGCGCCGACGGCGAGCTGCTGGTCTGCGAGCCGGCCGACGTTCTGCCGATGGCGCAGCGGTACTTTTTGTTTTGAGGTAGGATCGGCACGTTCGAGGAGAGCCACGATGTCGAACGCCGCGCTGAGACCGCCTCCGGCGGCCGATCCCTATGAGACGGACTTCTATCTCTGGACGCAGGCCCAGGCCGAGCTGCTGCGGGCACGCCGGTTCGACGAGCTCGACCTGAGGAACCTGATCGACGAGGTGAGGAGCGTGGGCGCAAGCGAGAAGCGCGAGATCGGCAATCGCCTCGCCGTTCTGCTGGGGCACCTCCTCAAGTGGAAGTATCAGCCCGGTGCTCGCAAGAACGGATGGATGTCGACGATCGTCGAGCAGCGTACGCAGATCGCCGACATCATGACGGCAAGCCCGAGCTTGAAGCGGCATCCGGCGAGCGTCTTCACGAGATGCTACCTGTCCGGCCGCCTGCTGGCGTCGAAGGAGACTGGCATCGACTTCACGCTGTTTCCCGAGGTGCCGCCGTTCACGGTCGTTCAGGCGCTCGACCTCGACTACCTGCCCAAGGAGCCCGACCTGCTGGATCAGTCCTGACCCCATGATCCGCGCCACCCGCGTCATCCGCGCCGACGTTCTCGCCGGAGCCGAGATCGTCGACCGCATTGTGCTCGACCACGGCGACCGGCATCGCCGCCGCATGGCGATGCGCGGCGTCGGCGGGCTCGCCTTCCTGCTCGACCTGCCCGAGCCCATGGTGCTCGACGACGGCGACGCGCTGGCGCTGGAGGATGGGCGGCTCGTCTGGGTCGAGGCCGCGCCCGAGCGCCTGCTGGAGGTCCGGGCCGGGTCGGACCACGCCCTGAAGCGGCTGATCTGGCATATCGGCAACCGGCACATCCCGGCCGAGATCACTGCGGACGCGGTGTTCATCGCCTTCGACCATGTGCTGGCCGAGATGGTGCGGGGCCTCGGCGGCAGCGCCGAGCCGGTCGAGCGCCCGTTCCGGCCGGAAGGGGGCGCCTATGCCGGCGGCCACGCCCAGGCGCATGGCCATGATACCGGCGACCCTGGCGAGCCCGCGGGCGGCCGCGCCCATCATCACGGCGACGGGCGCTACCACACCCATGATTGAGCGCATCCGGCTGATGGCGTGGCTGTCGCCGACCTACCCGGTCGGCGCCTACGCCTACTCGCACGGGCTCGAATGGGCGGTGGAGGCGGGCGACGTCGCCGACGAGGCGGGCATCTCCGGCTGGCTCGGCGACGTGATGGAGCACGGGGCCGGCCGCAACGACCTGATCCTGGCGGCCCACGCCCACCGCGCCGCGGCGGCGGCGGCTCTGCCGGACCTCGCCGGGATCAACGATCTCGCCCTGGCGCTGGCGCCGTCGCGCGAGCTTCACCTCGAGACGAGCCAGCAGGGCCGCAGCTTCCTCGACGCGACCCTGGCGGCTTGGCCGTGCCCACCCCTCGACGGGGTCGCCGGGGCGCTGCCGGGGGCGGTCGCCTACCCGGTCGCGGTCGGGGCCGCCGCGGGCGCGCACGGCATGGACCGGCCGGGGATGCTGGCCGCCTACGGACTCGCCTTCGTCCAGAGTCTCGTCTCGGCCGCGTTGCGCGCCGCGCCGATCGGGCAGGCCGCGGGCACGCGGATCATCGCCGGCCTGAGCCCGCGCATCGCCGCGCTCGCCGAGCAGGCCGAGGCCTGCAGCCTCGACGACCTCGGCTCGGCGACGCTTCGCCTCGATCTCGGCTCGTTCCGGCACGAGACCCAGTATTCGCGGATCTTCCGCTCGTGATCCTCTGACGGAGCTTGCCCGCATGGCATCGAACAATGGACCCTTGCGCGTCGGCATCGGCGGGCCCGTCGGCTCGGGCAAGACCGCGCTGATGGAGCAGCTCTGCAAGCGCTTCCGCGACACCTACGAGATCTGCGCCATCACCAACGACATCTACACCAAGGAGGATGCCCGCATCCTCACGGTGGCCGGCGCGCTCCCCGAGGAGCGGATCATGGGGGTCGAGACCGGGGGCTGCCCGCATACGGCGATCCGCGAGGACGCCTCGATCAACCTGGCGGCGGTGGCCGAGATGCGCCGGCGCTTCCCGAAGCTCGACCTGATCCTGATCGAGTCGGGCGGCGACAACCTCGCGGCGACCTTCTCGCCGGAGCTCGCCGACATCACCCTCTACGTCATCGACGTGGCGGGCGGCGAGAAGATCCCGCGCAAGGGCGGCCCCGGCATCACCCGCTCGGACCTGCTCATCGTCAACAAGACCGACCTCGCGCCGCTGGTCGGCGCCGATCTCGGGGTGATGGAGGCGGACACCCGGCGCATGCGCGGGCCGCGGCCCTACGTGTTCGCATCCCTGCGGGAGGGCGCGGGAGCCGACGCGGTCGCGCGCTTCGTCGTCGAGGCCGGCGGCCTCGGTGGGATGCCGTCGCGTTAGTGCTCGGCGTTGGCCGAGCGGGAGCGGGCCGTCCCCGGGCTCTGCGGGACGCCGCCCATCAGCGCATCGAGGCGGCTCATGCGGGCGGAGAACTTCTGGGCGGTCTCGAGGGCGGCGCGGTCGCGCGAGCTCAGCGGCTTCGACCGGGTGTCGCCGGCGTGAGCCGAGGCGATCGGCAGGGCGGCGAGGACGAGGGCGGCGATGCGCAGGGACGATGTCATGATCATCACTCCATGCCGGCTCGGCCGTTCACGCGCGAGCACGGGTCGGCCTTCGGCAGGACTTCAACGTAGGGGTGAACGTGCGGCCAAGCTGTGCGCTGTCGCACCGCGGCCGGCGACCGCGCGCATCTCGACAGCCGGATTGATCGATGCAAGGTTTCGTTCGGGATAGCGCCGGCCTGAGGCATCGTGTCCGCCGGCTGTGATGGAGCGGGCATGTCGCCGGAATTGCAGGAATCGCGTGCGGCCCTGATCCTGATCGCCGTCGTGGTCGTATCCGTTCTGATCTTCGGGGCCGTGACCCTCTTCAGCCAGATCGGCTGATCGTCCCCCCTCGTCCGGTCTCGGGCCTCGCCCGAGCGTTGTCGGGAATCGAACGGGGCGACGTCTCGGCCTCGTCGGCCGGGCCTGCGCGCCTGCACTGGGCTCGAACAGCATTCCCAGCATCGGATAGCCCTGCATCCCCCAGGAATCGGTAGAATGCAGCGGTGTCGAGCCTGATCCGAGTGTTGAATTAACGCGTTGTTAATTCCATCTTGGGTTGTATATCGGCGGTTCCCAAGCGAAACTGCAACCGAACCGTGGAGGTCCTCCATGCGCTCAGAAACGATTGATCGGTCCCGCTCGCGGCCCGTCGACCTGACGGCGGCCCTGTCGGCCTCCGGCGTGGTCGGAACCTGGGCCTGGTCGGCCCAACCCGACCGCTGCATTCTGGATGCCGGGGCCGCCGACGTTCTGGCGGGAGACCATGCGATCGCCGGGCTGCCCGTACCGTTCGAGCGGGCCAAGGCCCGCGTCCATCCCGACGACTTGCCGAAGCTGTCGCGCCACTTCAAGCGCCTGCGCCGCAGCGGGGGCCTGTTCGTCGCGGAATACCGCACCGTCTCGACCGCCGGCCGCGTCCGCCGGATCCTCGATCGCGGCCGGCTCGTCCGCAACGAGTCGGGGACCGTGCTGCACGGCCACGGGATCATCATCGACGTCACCGAGGGCGATCTCGACCTCGGCGCCTTCGCCGAGATCGAGCGGAAGGACCCCTCGGCGATCCTCGACACCGCCGCCGCCCACGCCTTGGCCTGCCGCGAGACGATTGATCAACTCGACAACTCGGAGTTGCGTCTTCTCGTCGACGTGCTGCTCCTCAGCCTCGGCCAGCAGATCGCCGCCCTGTCGCGCGGGCCGGGGCGCGGGCACTGATCGTCGAACCGGCCGGTGCGGCGCGCGTGCCGCCGCGCCGCCGGCGAGGCTGGGCTTCGGCACATCGATCGTGCCGGGCCGGGCGTCCGGCAGGCGCCGGGCCGAAGCGGCGGCGTGCTACTGTACCAGCACGGCCTGGTTGCACATCGTGCCGTCGACGGTGACGTCGGCGTAGCCGAGGCGCAGCCCCAGGATGCGCAGCGTCGTGTCGAGCACCATGTCGAGGGCCGGGGTCACCGCCATCAGCGCGGTCGACAGCAGCGGCCCGAGCAGGGGCGGCACGATCAACCCGTTGATCGAGAGCGACAGGCCCTGGACCAGGCTTCCGGTCAGCGATTGCGTCAGGCCGGTGGTGGACACGGTCTTGGTGACCTGCCGCGTGATCTCGTCGTCGGAGAAGGTCAGGGTCTGCGGCGCCGGGCTGGCGATGGTCGTCCGCGCCGTTCCCTGCACCGTCAGCAGCGGCAGCGCGATGAGGTTCGCGAACCGGCTCAGGTCGGGCGTGCCGGCGCCGACCGCGATGCTGCTGCGCGGGACGTTGGCGACGGCGAGGGTCGCGAGGCCGGGCTGCGCATCCACCGTCGCCTGCCGCCGGGTCGAGGCGGTCCAGGGGCAGGCGACCCCGCGCAGGGTCGCCGAGGCCTGCGCCGCCTCGAGATAGATCGGCAGGGTCACGGTTCCGAGGCCGAGCGGCGCGGTCAGCGTCGTCTCGAGCAGCATCCGCACCTGCGCGGTGTGGACCGTCGCGTTCGGCGTGCCCGGCTGGACGTAGCCGGAATCCTGGCGCCGCTCGCCGATCGCCAGCGTCAGCCGCGTGTTGAGCAGGCCCGGGACCGTCGCGCCGAGGTCGAACGCGATCTGGTTCTGGCCGTTGGCGTTGGCGGCGATGTCGGAGATCACGTCCATCAGGCCGACGAGGGGGCCGGCCGCGCCCCGCGCCGGGGACAGGGCGGCCGCATCCCCGAGGTCGACGACCTGCGCCACGGGGATCAGCGCGCCGGCGTTGGGCAGCGCGCCCATCAGCTTCGTCAACGCCGTCACCGCGGCGCCCGCCCCCGACGTGCCCTGTGCCGCGACCTTGAGGGCGGCGGTGAGCTGCCCGACGCTGGCGTTGGCGGCGACGAGGTCGGTGTAGTCCGCCGCCTGGAGGTTCAGGTTGGTCGCCAGCGCGTCGAGGAAGCGGAAGGCGTCGACCTGCATCGACAGCAGCGCGTTGTAGTCGAGGACGGAGAGCGAGAGCTTCGTCCCCAGCATCGCCCCGAGCAGGGCGTTGGCGATGCCGCCATCGAGCGCGGCCACGCCGGAGCCGATCGAGATGGCGGCGAACTGCGCGCTCGCGGCCGTGCCCGTCACCTGGATCGGCACGGTCCTGGGCAGGCCGAGCACCTGGGCGAAATGCACCGGCACCCCCGTCCGCAGCCCGACGCGGACGGCATTGGCGGGGCTGGCGCCGGCCTGGAACCGGCTGGCGGGCGCGATCCTGGCGTTGCCGGCGTAGCTCCCGGGCGAGACCGTCACCGTGGCGGCGGCGTAGCCGTTGTCGGCCAGCGAGCGGCGGGCGAGCGCGTCGGCCCCGCCGCCGCCGGCGGCGGCCAGCATCGCGGCGATGTCGACGGCACCCTGCGCCTTGCGCTTGGCCTGCACCACCATGCCGAGATCAATCCCGACCGCGGCCGCGCCCATCAGCGCGGTGGCCCCGAGCGCCACCAGAACCGCGACCGAGCCGCCCCGGGCCGATCGCAGGTCGCGCGCCCGGCGGCTCACAGCCCGCCCCGGCGCACGCTGACCGTGCTGGTGAAGATGTCCGGCGGCAGCGGGACCAGCTTGCCGAGGGACTTCAGCCCGAGCCCGGAGGAATCGTAGGTGAGCGTGACCGTGTAGACGGTGGCGTCGCTCGGGCTGGTGCCGACCGAGACCCCGACGCTGCCGGCCTTGAACATCGCGCTGGCGGCGAGGCTGCGCTGCACCACCGCCTGGGCGAGGGAGGCGCGCTCGCCGTCGCTGACGCCGGCGACCGAGGCGCGTGCCGCCTCCGCCGCGATCTCGCGCAGGGTGTGCGTGGCGCCGAGATAGATGCCGAAGGCGGAGATGCCGGCGAACAGCAGCAGCAGGAGCGGCGTGACCAGCGCGAACTCGACCGCCGCGTTTCCGCCGCGGCAGGCCGCCAGCCTTCCGCCCCCGCGTCCCGCCCTCGTTCCCATCGCACGCGATCCCATGAGCTTGCATCGCAAACCGGCTATGCAACCTACCGTATGGGTTTCGGCTTAAGGAAAGATGTAAATACAATCCGGAGTTGTATATGCTGGTCTCAGGCTGCGGCGGCTTCGTCGCGCGCGGCCGTCAGCATCGCCGTGATCTCGTCGGCCGTGCGCGGCCGGCTGAACAGGAAGCCCTGCATCTCCTGGCAGCCCTCGGCCCGGACGGCGGCGAGCTGTTCCTCGGTCTCGATGCCCTCGACCAGTGTGGTGATGCCGAGGCTGGTGCCGAGGCTCACCAGGGCGCGGATGATCGCCCCGGCCTCGGTCGCCTTCCCGGCATCCTGGACGAAGGACCGGTCGATCTTGATCTTGTCGAAGGGGAAGCGGCGCAGGTAGGTCAGGCTCGAGTAGCCGGTCCCGAAATCGTCCATCGAGATGCGGATGCCGGTCCGGCGCAGCAGGTGAAGGGTCTCGAGGTTGGCCTCGGTGTCGTCGAGCAGGACGCTCTCGGTGATCTCGAGCTCCAGCCGGTCGGACCGCAACCCGCTCGCGGCCAGGGCGAGCAGCACCGTCTGCGCGAAGGTGCGGTGGCGCAGCTGCACGGCCGAGACGTTGACGGCGACGCTGATCCCGCCCGGCCAGGCGACGGCGTCGCGGCAGGCCCGGTTCAGCACCCATTCCCCGAGGGCGACGATCAGCCCGGTCTCCTCGGCCACCGGGATGAAGGTGGCCGGCGGGATCAGCCCGCGCTCCGGATGGCGCCAGCGGACCAGGGCCTCCAGGCCGGTGACCCGGTTGCTGTCGAGGTTGACCAGCGGCTGGTAATGCACCTCGAACATCCCGTGCTTCAGGGCGTCGGCGAGGTCGCGCTCGATCGCGCGGCGGACCTCGGCGGTCTCGTCCATCGCCGCCTCGAACAGGCAGGCGGTGCCGCGGCCCTTGCCCTTGGCGTGGTAGAGCGCCGTGTCGGCGTTCTTGAGCAGGCGGTCGATGTCGTCGGCCGCCTCGTCGGCGATGGCGATGCCGACGCTCATGCCGATCTCGACGGTGTAGCCGTCGAGATCGTAGGGCGTGCTCACCAGCTCGATCATCCGCTCGGCCAGGGCCAGCGCGCCGGCCGCGTCGGCGACGCGGTGCAGCACCGCGAACTCGTCCCCGCCGAGGCGCGCCACCAGGTCGCCGGTGCGGACCCGCGCGCAGAGCCGTTCGGACACCGCGCGCAGGAGCGCGTCGCCCGCGCCGTGCCCGTGCGTGTCGTTGACCGCCTTGAACCGGTCGAGGTCGAGGCAGAGGATCGCGAGCCGCGTGGTCTCGCCCGCACGCCGCGGCTTGCCGAGCATGCTGAGGCCGTGCTCGCGCAACGCCGTGCGGTTGGGCAGGTCGGTGAGCGCGTCGTGGCGCGCCATGTGCGCGATCCGCGCTTCGTTGCGGCGGCGCTCGGTGATGTCCTCGAAGGTCGAGACCCAGCCGCCGTCCTCGATCGTCCGATAGCACACGGCGAGGATCCGGCCGTCGGCGAGCTCGCGCTGGATCGGCTTCGGGTCCGGGTCGAGCAGGGCCTGGCGCGTGCCCTCGCACAGGGCGTCGACGGTGGTGCCTCCGCGATAGCAGCCGGCCCCCACCAGCATCGCGCAGATCTCGCGCTGGGACATCCCGATCCGCAGGGCCTCCGGTGCCAGGCCGAAGATCTCGCAATAGCGCTGGTTGTAGACGACGAGGCGTGCCGCCTCGTCGAACAGGCACAGGCCCTGGGTCATGTTGCTCAGCGCCGCCTCGAAGCGCTTGTTCTGCTCCACCAGGCTGGCGTGCGAGGTGCGCAGCTCCGCGAGCGCGTCGGCGAGGGCACTGCGCGCCTGGCCCTCGGAGCTGATGTCGGTGCCGGTGCCGCGATAGCCGCAGAAGGTCCCGTCCGGCGCGACGACGGGCTCGCCGCTGATGCGGAACCAGCGCACGTGGCCGTCGGGATGGGCGTAGGGATAGATGAAGCCGGTGAAGGCCTGCCGCCGGTCGAGCGCCGTGAAGTAGGGCTCCCAGAAGCTGCCGTCGCCGCCGTTCGCGGCGATCGTCATCCGCGACGTGCCGGTCAGCGCGCCGGCGGTTCGGCCGAGGAAGCGTTCCACCTCGGGAGACAGATAGGTGAAGTTCTGCGCGGCATCGGTCTGCCAGACCCAGTCGGAGTCGATCCTCGCGAGCTCTTCCAGGGTTTGAACGGGCATTCGGGCACCATCAGTCGTGATGCGACCCTCCACGACAGGGATTAAGATTTTATTCGCATTCCCTGCCGCGCGTGGGCGCATCGCCGCCGGAGCCCGACGCCCCTGAGCGCGTTTGACGCTGGCGCGCGACGCCGCCACCCGCGGGGCGCGATCGGCGAAGGTTGGAGCAAGGCCCATGTCGAGCGGTGGCGACGATCTGTTTCCCGGGTTCGAGGCGCTCTGGACCGAGGCGGCCTGGGGCAAGGCCTTCGCCCGCGTCGGCGGCCCGGCGGATGCGCCGCCGCTCCTGCTGCTCCACGGCTTCCCGCAGAGCCACGCGCTCTGGCACCGCATCGCCCCCGACCTCGCCCGCGACCACCGCGTGATCTGCCTCGACCTGCCGGGCTACGGCTGGTCGGCCGCTCCAGAGGGCGATCCGGCCCACGACGGCTACTCCAAGCGCCGGATCGGCGGGGCCATCGTCGCGCTGATGGAGCGGATCGGCCATGTCCGCTTTGCGCTCGCCGGGCACGATCGCGGCGCGCGGGTGGCCTACCGCCTCGCCCTGGACCAGCCCGCCCGCGTCTCGACGCTCGCGCTGCTCGACGTCGTGCCGACGGCGGTCCAGTGGGAGCGGATCGAGGCCGCGCCGGGCGCCAACCCGCACTGGCCGTTCCTCGCCGAGCCGGCCCCGAACCCGGAGACCGCGATCGGCAGGGATCCCGACGGCTATTTCCGGACGCTGATCGCCGGCTGGACGTCGGCCAAGGACCTCTCGGCGTTCGACCCGCGCGCGCTCGACCTCTATGCCCAGGCCTGGTCCGTGCCCGAGCGCATCCATGCGATGTGCGAGGATTACCGCGCGGGCGCCGGCCCCGACCGCGCGGCCGACCGGGCCGACATCGCCGCCGGGCGGACCTTGGCGATGCCGGTCCTCGTTCTCGCCAGCAGCCGCTACCTGGATCGCGACAAGCCGGAGACGGCGCTCGCGGCGTGGCGGCGGACGCTGGCCCCGAACGCGGTCGGCGCCGAGATCGAGTCCGGCCACTTCCTGGCCGAGGAGAACCCGGCCGCGACCCTCGCGGCGCTCCGCCCCTTCCTCGAGAATGAAGCTCCGCGCAAAGCGTAACACGGAGGGCGACGCCCGCCGTGGTTGCGCGGCCGCCCTTCGCCTAGCATGCGCCCCGGACCGCCCGAACGGCGGCCGATCGACAAGATCACGTCTTCCGGGAGGATACGCATGACCAAGGGACAGGTCCGTCTCGCGCTGGCGGTCGCGCTCGCCGCGCTCGCCGCACCCGCCGCCGCGCAGGGCTTCTCGGACGGCGTCGTGAAGATCGGCATCCTCAACGACCAGTCCGGCACCTACGCCGAGTTCGGCGGCCGCTCCTCGATCGAGGCGGCGCGGAAGGCGGTCGAGGATTTCGGCGGCCCGATGAACGGGACGCCGATCGAGCTCGTCGCCGCCGACCACCAGAACAAGCCCGACATCGCGTCGGGCATCGCGCGGCAATGGTACGACCGCGACAACGTCGACGCGATCATGGAGCTGACGACCTCGTCGGTGGCGCTCGCGGTCCAGGGCCTGTCGAAGGACAAGCGCAAGATCACCATCACCACCGGCGCGGCCACCGCCGACCTCACCGGCAAGGCCTGCACGCCCTACGGCTATCACTGGGCCTACGACACCCACGCGCTCGCGGTCGGCACCGGCGGCGCCCTGGTGCAGCAGGGCGGCGACACCTGGTTCATGCTGACCGCCGACTACGCCTTCGGATACTCGCTGGAAGCCGAGATCGCCCGCTACGTCACCTCGAAGGGCGGCAAGGTGCTGGGCAACGTCCGCCATCCGCTCTCGGCGCAGGACTTCTCCTCGTTCCTGCTCCAGGCGCAGGGCTCCGGCGCCAAGGTGATCGGGCTGGCCAATGCCGGCCTCGACACCTCCAACAGCATCAAGCAGGCCGCCGAGTTCGGCATCGTCGAGGGCGGGCAGCGGCTCGCGGCGCTGCTGTTCACCCTGGCGGAGGTGAAGGGTCTCGGCCTCAAGGTCGCGCAGGGCCTGACGCTCACCGAGGGCTGGTACTGGGACCTCACCGACGAGACCCGCGCCTTCGGGCAGCGCTTCATGAAGCGCACCGGCAAGATGCCCAACATGATCCACGTCGGCACCTATTCGGCGGTGCTGCAATACCTCAAGGCGGTGAAGGCCGCCGGGACCGACGAGACCGAGGCGGTCAACACGCTGCTGCACACGATGCCGGTCGACGACGTCTTCGCCAAGGGCGGCAAGGTGCTGCCGAACGGGCGCATGGTCCACGACATGTACCTGTTCGAGGTCAAGAAGCCCGCCGAATCCAAGGGCGAGTGGGACCTCTACAGGAAGCTCGCCACCGTGCCCGGACCGGAGGCCTTCGCCACCGCCGAGGCCAGCGGCTGCCCGCTGACGACGGCGGCGAAGTAGGACCGGAAAGCAGGGACGAAGCGGCCGACCCGTGGCGGCCGACCCGTGGCGGCCGACTCCCATCCCCCCCCCCTGATCCTGAGGTGCGGCGCGAGCCGCCGCGAAGGAGACCTCGAAGGAGACCTCGAAGGAGACCTTGAGGGATCGCGCGTCGGCGGGAGGCCTCCTTTGAGGGCCGCCGAGGCGGGCGCCTCAGGATGAGGCGGCGGGTGGGAGTGACCCTTGCCGAAGGCGCATCGGGGAGACTGTCGCGACGGCCGCCGCTCAGACGGCCATCAGGCGCAGAACGCCCTCGCCGCGGCGGTGGCCCACGGCGGTGACCGCGACCTCCGACAGGCGGCGATCGGCCACGAGCCCGGCGGCCAGGGCGGCCCCGAACGGCGCCGTCACCTCGAGGCCGTGGCCGATCAGGTCGCCCAGCGCATGGACCGGCCGGTCGGGCGCCAGGGCGGACAGGCGCGCGTGCTCTTCGCCGGTGATCGCCGCGACGCCGGTGGCGCCGGAGACGACCGCTTGCGCCTGCCCGATCCCGGCCTGCCGCCACAGGGCGTCGAGGCTGGTCGAGACGCTGCCGGGCGCGCGCCGGGTGCGGTCGCTCGCGACCGGTCCGAGGCGGGCGAGCGCCCGCGCCCCACGGGCCGCGGCGGTCTCGGCGGCTTCGAGCATCAGGAAGGCCGCGCAGCTGCCCAGGATGAACCCGGGTGCGTCGTCGCGGGCGAAGACCGCCGCGTAGTCGGGCTTGCGCAGGAAGCCGCCCATCTCGTGGACGACCATCACGTCCGGCCGCTCGGCGCTGTAGGACCCGCCGACCAGCATCGCGTCGATCTGGCCGGAGGCGATCCGCGCCTGGCCGATGCGCAGCGCGTCCACGCCGGCCGCCTCCTCGCCCATGAAGGTGCGCGACGCGCCGCTGACGCCGTGGACGATGGCGATGTTGCCGGCGAGCAGGTTCGAGAGCTGCGCCAGGAACAGCGTCGGCCGCAGGTCGTTCTGCAACCGTTCGTTGAGATAGGCGCCGGGATCGGCGGCATCGCGCAGGCCGGTGAGGATCGCCCCGTCGACCGCGTAGTCGCGCTCGCCGCCGCCGGCCGCGACCACGAGGTGGAGCGCCTGCTTGAAGGCGGCGTCGTCCTTCACGCCGGCCGAGTCGAGGGCGAGCCCGGCGGCGTAGACGCCGAGGCGCTGCCACGCCTCCATCTGCCGCTGGTCGGACTTCTTCGGGATCTGACCGTCCCAGGCGAGCGCCGGCGCCGGGTGGACGGGATAGGGCGCGAACGTCGTCGCGTCGGTCCGCGGCGGCGTGCCGGCCGCGAGCGCGTCGAGATGGGCGGCCAGGCCCTCGCCGGCACAGGAGACGAGGCCGATCCCGGTGACGACGACGGCGCGGCTCATGCGGGTTCTCCTGCCGGGGCCTCCGCCGGATCCCCGTCCATCACCAGGCCGATCTTCGCGGTGCGCGCGCGCATCAGCGCGTCGAGCCCGTCCGGGAACGGCATGGTGCGGAAGCGGAGCTCGGCATCGGCCAGGAGCTTGCCGTCGTGGCGGATCGCGGCCTTGGTCACGGCGTAGCCCGAGCCGTCATGCTCCAGGCTCGCGGTGACGCTGAGCGTCGCCCCGGGGCCGACGAAGGAGCGGAAGCGCGCCTTGTCCACCGCCATCAGGAACGGCATCTGCGCGAAGTTCAGGTGCGCGAGCACGAGGTAGCCCGAGGCCTGCGCCATCGTCTCGGTGAGCAGCACGCCCGGCACCAGCGGATGGCCGGGGAAGTGCCCTTCGAAGACCGGGCTCTCCATCGGCACCTGGGCCAGGGCCTCGATCCGGCCGGCGGCGCGGTCGAGGCTCACCACGGAATCGATCATCTCGAAATATTCGAGGCGCATGGGCTGCCGATCCGCAGGCTTTCGGAGGGTCGTTCGGTCCGGGCGTCGCCGCCCGGGTCTTGCCGGTGCCGGTCTCGGTGCCGAGACCCCGGGATCAGACCTTGGCGGCCTTCTCCGCGACCAGCGCGTCGATGCGGGCGCAGAGGTTCTTCAGCACGAAGTACTCCTCGGCCGGGACCTTGCCCTCGTTGACTTCCTGGGTCCAGCGCTCGAGCGGCAGCTTGATCCCGAAGGCCTTGTCGACGGCGAACGCGATGTCGAGGAAGGCGAGGCTGTCGATGCCGAGATCGTCGATCGCGTGGCTCTCGGGCGTGATCTTCTCGCGCGGGATGTCGGCGGTGTCGGCGATGATGTCGGCCACGCGCTCGAAGGTGGCGGTGCCGGTGCTGGGCTGGTCTGACATGCGTTCTCGCCGAATCGGGATTGGTGCGACGGGCCGCCGCCGGTGCTCGACGCGGCGCCCCCATCCGCACGGCCCAGTGGCGGAGGGCGCCGCGCGCCGCCCCGTCATGTGGCCGCGACCTCTACACGAGGGGGTCCGGCCCGGCAACCGTGCCGCCCCCGGGGCCCGGATTCCGCGTATGGCAAAGGTCCCGCGGCGGCCTACATGAGCGCGCGGCGGATCGCGCCGGAGGACCCGCCTGATGGACCAGACGCTTCGCACCGAACACGCGCCGCCGCTTCCGCCGGTGGAGAAGGCCAGGGGCCAGGGCGTCGCCCGCGTCGTGCTGGTGCTGGCGCTCGCCGCCCTCGGGCTCTGGATCCTGTCCGGCTTCCTGCCGGCGCTGGCCTGGGCGGTGGTGCTCGCGATCGCGCTGTGGCCGCTCTACGTGCGCGTCGAGCGGCGCTTCCCGCCGGGCGGACACAACGTCGTGCTTCCGCTCGTCGCGACGCTCCTCGTCGCCCTCGTCTTCCTCGCGCCGCTCGTCGTCCTCGGCATCCAGGCGGCGCGCGAGGCCCACGACGTCCTCGACTTCGTGCGCGCGGCCGAGAAGGACGGCATTCCGGTGCCGGACGTCGTCAACCACCTGCCCTACGGCGCGGCGCAGGCCTCGGCGTGGTGGAGCGCCAACCTCAGCCATCCGGATGCCGGGTCCGACATGCTGCGCAGGCTCGACAACGATTCGGTGATCGGGGTGTCGCGCAACGTCGGCAAGGAGGTGGTGCACCGCATCGTGCTGTTCGGCTTCAGCCTGGTCGCGCTGTTCTTCCTGTTCCGCGACGGCCGCACCATCCGCGATCAGGTCCTCGTCGCCTGCAACCGCCTGTTCGGGCCGCGCGGCGAGCGGGTCGGCCGGCAGATGGTCGCCTCGGTGCACGGCACGGTCGACGGCCTCGTCCTCGTCGGCCTCGGCGAGGGCGTCGTGCTGGGCATCGTCTACTACTTCGCCGGCGTGCCGCACCCGGTGCTGCTCGGCGCGTTCACCGCGGTCGCCGCGATGATCCCGTTCGGCGCCGCGCTCGCCATCGCCATCGCGGCGCTGCTGCTGGTGGCCGCCGGCTCGGTGAAGGCGGCGGTGATCGTGGCCGTGGCCGGCTTCGTCGTGACGTTCGTGGCCGACCACTTCGTGCGCCCGGCGCTCATCGGCGGCACCACCAAGCTGCCGTTCCTGTGGGTGCTGCTCGGCATCCTCGGCGGGGTCGAGACCTTCCACCTGCTCGGCCTGTTCCTCGGCCCGGCGGTGATGGCGGCGCTGATGCTGCTGTGGCGCGAGTTCACGGTCGGCGCGGACGCGAAGGCTCCCTGACATGCGAACGGCCGCGGGATCCGAGATCCCGCGGCCGTTCGGACATGATCAGTCAGGCGCGGCGGCACGGACCCGCGTGCCGCCGGCGCCCCGGGATCACATCGGCGGGGTGAGGCCGTCCTTGCCGACGGCGATCAGCTTGCCCTCGATCTTCGATCCGGCCTTGTCGACCACGGCGAAGATCTTCGATCCGGGCATCAGGATCGCCTTGTCGGCCGGCTCGAAGGCGACGATCGGCGCGGTCGGCGGCACCTCGATGGTCTTGGCCGCACCGTCCTTGCCGTAGCCGACGGTCAGCGTCTTGGTGCCGGAGGCGCCGGCCGTGTCGGCCTTCACCGTGCCGTTGGTCATCGCGCTCTTGACGCGCGGCGTGCCCGACTCGGCCTTGACGGTGCCGTTGGTCATCGAGCTCTTCACCGCCGTGCCGCCCGCGGCGGTGTGGTCGGTGATCGAATCCCAGCCGTAATGGCCCTCGCCGGTGCCGCGCATCGACTCGGGGAACAGCACCACCTCGAGCGCCGTCATCGGGTTCTCGCCCTTGGTCGCGGTGCCGATGAAGACGCCGTCCTTGATCTGGTCGAGGCTCGACTTCACCACCCAGGCGAACTTGGCGCCGCCGACGTCGACGGTCTCGGTCGCGCCGTCGACGGTCCTGATCGTCACCATGCCGCCGTCGGCCTTCTCGATCGTGCCGCGGACGCGCTCCAGCGCCTGGGCCGAGAAGGCGGCGCCGGACAGGGTCATCAGGCCGGCAAGGGCGAGGACATTCAGGGTCTTCATGGGGCATCTCCCGGTTGTGGTCGGGAGGTTATGGGGCGGCGGCGGCCGCAAAACACCCTTGCGCACAATCTATTCGCGGTCGCCGGCTCTTATTTGTGGCTCAGACGCGCATCGCCCGGCCGGCGCGCCCGGCCCGCATCATCCGCGGCGGCCGAGCTCGGCGACGTAGCTGCGCAGCAACGCCACCCGTCGCGGGCGGAAGCTGGTGCCGGCCGGTTCCGCCGCCGCGATGCGGTCGGCGCGGAACATGCGGAACGCCGCGCGCAGGCAGCACCAGGCCAGCACCGTCATCTTGTCGTCGAGGTAGACGATGGAGAGCGGCAGGATCGTCCGCACGGTCGTCGCTCCGTCCTTGTCGGCATAGCGGATGGTCACCGCCTCCTCGCGCCAGCACCCGGTGCGGATCGTCGTCATGTCGAAGGTCGCCGGGTAGCGCGTCCCGAAGCGGCGGACCTGCGACACCGCGTGGAGCAGGTGCTGCTCGCGCCGGTCGGACAGCGTCGCCGCGACCTTCGCCAGCACCGAGGCGGCGGCCTCCGCGAGCGCCGGGTCGCCCATGTGGCGGACCTCACCGAGACCCAGCACCAGGGCCTCGATCTCGATCCGGTCGAAGGTCTGCGGCGGCAGCGCGACGTCCTCGACGAGGCGATAGCCGTAGCCGCGCTCGCCCTCGATCCCGGCGCCGGCCGTGCGCAGGCTGTCGATGTCGCGATAGATCGATCGCAACGACACCCCGGTCTCCTCGGCCAGCCGGGCCGCCGTCACCGGCGCCGGCAGGACGCGCATCGCGTGGAGCAGTCGGAGAAGCCGGTCGGCTCGGGCCATCGTGCAACTGACGGAAACTGGCAGGAGACCTTGGCTAGACCATCCCCTGCCGACCCGCCAGCAGGAGATCGCCGTGATCACGCTCTACCATTCCCCCAACAGCCGCTCGACCCGCATCGTCGCCCTGCTCAAGGAGCTCGACGCCCTCGACGACGTCCGGATCGAGCGGGTGACCATCCCGCGCAGGGACGGGTCGGGGACCCGCGATTCCGGCAACCCGCATCCCGAGGGCAAGGTGCCGCTGCTCGACCACGACGGCACGCTGGTCCGCGAATCGAGCGCCATCGTGCAGTACCTCGCCGAGCTGTTCCCGAAGGCCGGGCTCGCCGTCCCCCACGGGCACAGGCAGCGCGGCGCCTATCTCGGGTGGCTCGCCTGGTACGCGGGCGTGCTGGAGCCGGTTCTGATCGTCGAGGCCGCCGGGCTGGATCACCCGTTCCTGACGCAGACGTTCCGGAACGGCGCGGAGGCCAGGGCACGCCTGGCCTCCGCACTCGCCGGCGGCCCGTTCCTGCTCGGGGACCGCTTCACCGCGGTCGACCTGCTGCTGCACTCGCCCTTCGCGTGGTTCGGCAAGCCCGGCGTGCCGGCCATCGATGCCTGGGTCGATCGTTGCACCGCGCGGCCCGGCGCCGCCTTCGCGGCGGCGTTCGACGCGGCGCAGGCGGCCGCCTGATCCGACCGGCACGCACCACATGAAAAGAGCCGCCGCGGGACGGACCCGCGGCGGCTCGACGACGTGTCGTGAGGCCGGGCGACCCGAGGGCCGCCCGAACCGAGCTTCAGGCTGCGAGCGAGCGCAGCACGTAGGGCAGGATCCCGCCGTTGCGGAAGTATTCCAGCTCGTCCAGCGTATCGATGCGGCAGGTCAGCGGCACCTCCTGCTTGGTGCCGTCGGCCGCGGTGATCTCGGCCGTCAGGGTCTGGCGCGGCTTCAGCTCGCCGGCGAGGCCCTTGATCGTGACGGTCTCGTCGCCCTTGAGCCCGAGCGAGGCCCACGAGGTCTCGCCCTGGAACACCAGCGGCACCACGCCCATGCCGACGAGGTTCGAGCGGTGGATGCGCTCGAAGCTCTCGGCCACGACCGCGCGCACGCCGAGCAGCTTCGTGCCCTTGGCCGCCCAGTCGCGCGACGAGCCGGTGCCGTACTCCTTGCCCGCGAAGACCACGAGCGGGGTGCCGGCTTCGGCGTATCTCTGCGCCGCGTCGTAGATGTACATCTGCTCGCCCGAGGGCTGGAACAGGGTCCAGCCGCCCTCGACCACCTGGCCGGCGGGATCGCGCACCATCTGGTTCTTGATGCGGATGTTGGCGAAGGTGCCGCGCATCATCACCTGGTGGTTGCCGCGGCGGGTGCCGTACTGGTTGAAGTCCTGCACCCGGACCTGATGCTCCTGCAGGTAGGCGCCGGCGGGCGAGGCCGCGCGGATGTTGCCGGCCGGCGAGATGTGGTCGGTGGTGATCGAGTCGAGGAACAGGCCGAGGATGCGGGCGTCCTGGATGTCGGTGATCGGCGCCGGCTCCTTCTGCATCCCCTCGAAGTAGGGCGGGTTCTGCACGTAGGTGGAGCCGCCGTTCCAGGCGAAGGTCTCGGCCTCGGTGACCTCGACCCCCTGCCAGTTCGCGTCGCCGGTGAAGACGTCGGCGTAGCGCGACTTGAACAGCGCCGAGGTGATGTTCGCCTCGATGAACTGCGCCACCTCGGCCGTCGTCGGCCAGATGTCCTTGAGGTAGACCGGCTGGCCGTCCGAGCCGGTGCCGAGCGGCTCGGTGGTGATGTCGATCTGCATCGAGCCGGCGAGGGCGTAGGCGACGACGAGCGGCGGCGAGGCGAGGTAGTTCGCCCGCACGTCGGGGTTCACGCGGCCCTCGAAGTTGCGGTTGCCCGAGAGCACCGCCGCGGCCACCACGTCGTTGTCGTTGATCGCCTTCGAGATCGCGGCCGGCAGCGGGCCGGAATTGCCGATGCAGGTGGTGCAGCCGAAGCCGACGAGGTTGAAGCCCAGCGCATCGAGCGGCTGCTGCAGCCCGGCCTTCTCGAGGTACTCGGCGACGACCTGCGAGCCGGGCGCCAGCGAGGTCTTCACCCAGGGCTTCGAGCGCAGGCCCTTGGCCACCGCGTTGCGGGCCAGCAGCCCGGCGCCGATCATCACCGACGGGTTCGAGGTGTTGGTGCAGCTCGTGATCGCCGCGATCACCACGTCGCCGTGGCCGATGTCGTAGTTCGCGCCCTCCACCGGGTAGCGCTTGGCGATGTCGGCCGCCTTGCGGAACTCGGTCTCCATCGAGCCGGCGAAGCCGGGCTTGGCGGCGTCGAGCAGCACCCGGTCCTGCGGGCGCTTGGGGCCGGCGAGCGAGGGCCGCACGTCGCCCATGTCGAGCGCGAGCGTGTCGGTGAAGACCGGGTCGGGGGTCTGGGCGTCGCGCCACATGCCCTGCGCCTTGGCGTAGGCCTCGACCAGCGCGATGCGCTCGTCGGTGCGGCCGGTGACCTTCAGGAAGTCGATGGTCTTGCTGTCGATCGGGAAGAAGCCGCAGGTCGCGCCGTATTCGGGCGCCATGTTCGAGATCGTGGCGCGGTCGGCGACCGCCATCTCGTCGAGGCCGGGGCCGTAGAACTCCACGAACTTGCCGACCACGCCCTTCTTGCGCAGCATCTGCGTGACGGTGAGCACGAGGTCGGTGGCGGTGGTGCCCTCGGGCAGCTTGCCGGAGAGCTTGAAGCCGACGACCTCGGGGATCAGCATGGACAGCGGCTGGCCGAGCATCGCGGCTTCCGCCTCGATGCCGCCGACGCCCCAGCCGAGCACGGCCATGCCGTTGACCATGGTGGTGTGCGAATCGGTGCCGACGAGCGAGTCGGGATAGGCGATCTCGGAGCCGTCCGAGGCGTCGGGGTCCCGCTTCGTCCACACGGTCTGCGACAGGTACTCGAGGTTGACCTGGTGGCAGATGCCGGTGCCGGGCGGGACCACGGAGAAGTTGTCGAACGCCGACTGGCCCCACTTGAGGAAGGTGTAGCGCTCGCCGTTGCGCTCGTATTCCAGCGCGACGTTGTCGGCCAGCGCCTTCGGCGTGCCGAACTCGTCGACGATCACCGAATGGTCGATCACGAGGTCGACCGGCACCAGCGGGTTGATCTTCTGCGGGTCGCCGCCGAGGGCCACCATCGCGTCGCGCATCGCGGCGAGGTCGACGACGGCGGGCACGCCGGTGAAGTCCTGCATCAGCACGCGGGAGGGGCGGAAGGCGATCTCGGTCTCGGTCTTGCCGCGGTTGTCGACCCAGGCGACCGTCGCCTCGATGTCGCCCTTCCTGACCGAACGGTCGTCCTCGTAGCGCAGGAGGTTCTCGAGGATCACCTTCATCGAGAACGGCAGCGCCGTGGAGTTGGCGAGCCCGTTCTTCTCGGCCTCGGGGATCGAGTAGTAGGTGTAGGTCTTGCCCGCCGCCTGAAGCGTCTGTCGGGACTTGAAGCTGTCGATGGAAGCCACGGCTGGTCTGATCCTCGCTGGCGTTTGTCGAACACGCGCAGGCATAACCCGCGCCACGAAACCGGTGTTCGGCCTGACTGCGCTCGCAGGGAGCGCGCGCCGCCCCGGGGGTGCCCGGGCAGGAGGGTGCGCGAGGAGCGAATTGGACGCTCGAAGGTCGCGCGGCGCAGCCTGGGGACCGTATAGAACGATTCGAATCTGCCCGCTACCGGGTCGCGGGTGACAGTGCCGCGAGGCTGTCCGCCCGTGTCCTCGGTCCCGTCCGGCTCAGGCGGCGGCTTCCGGCGCCGGGCCGCCGAAGCAGCGCCGCACCGCCGCCCAGAACGCGGCCTGCTCGTCCGCGGTGCAGCGCGCGACCCGCGCCTCCACCATCGCGCGGCCGGCGAGCGCGTCGGGATCCCGGGCCATCTCGGCTTCCGTGCGGACCCGCGGGTCGTTCACGCGCAGCTTCGCGGATTGCGACGGCTTGGTCATGGCGACATCCTCCGTGTCGGCGGTGCGTCCCGGCGTCCCACGATCGCGGAACGCCGCTTGCCCGATGACGGTGAGGTTGCGCGGCTCCTTCGTCTTGCGCAATCGGGCAAGGCGGCGAGGGTGCCGTGGGCTCGTCGTGCAAGAGGGCTTGGTGCCGAGAATGGACGGATGCGCGCCGCCATCGTAAGCCTGACGCACCTCGGAGACTTCCATGCTCGCCCTCGACCTGCCGCCGGAGATCGAACGCCGCCTCGACGCCCTGGCCCGACGCACCGGCCGCAGCGCGGACGATCACGTGCGTGAGGCGATCCAGGACCACCTCGACGAGATCGAGGACGTCGAGCTCGCGGAGAGCCGGGTCGCAGCCCTGAAAAGCGGCGAGAGCCGGACCGTCACGCTGCAGGCGGTGATGGATCGGCATGGCTTGCCGGATTGAGTTCGAACGGTCCGCGGAACGCGAACTCGATAGGCTCGATCGTGAGGCCGCCGCGCGGATTCTCGGTTTCCTGCGGGATCGCCTGTCGCCCCTGGACGATCCGAGAAGCCTCGGTGAGGCGCTCAAAGGTTCGCGGCTGGGCGGCCTCTGGAAATATCGGGTCGGCGATTACCGGATCATCGCTGCGATCGACGACGCGACCGTCAGGGTCGTCGTGGTACGGATCGGCCACCGGCGCGCGATCTACCGGTAGATCGAAGCGTTTCATTCTCTGAACAGGCAACCTTCGTGCGGCTGACCGTCGATGCCCTCTGCTGTCGCCGCTCGGGGCGAAAAATCTTCTCCGGGCTGACCTTCGCCATCGGCCCGGGCGAGGCGATCACCGTCACCGGCCGCAACGGCGCGGGCAAGTCGAGCCTGCTCGCGATCCTGTCCGGGCGGCTGCGGCCGGATTCGGGCCGGCTCACCGTCCACGACATGGGCGAGGCGGCCCTGCCCGAGTGCCTGCACGCCGTCGGCCATCGCGACGGGCTGAAGAGCAGCCTGACGGCGGCCGAGAACCTCGCCTTCGCGCAAAGCCTTCTCGGGACGAAGCGGCTGAGCCCGCGGGCGGCGCTCGACCGGCTCGGCCTCGCCCACGCGCTCGACCTGCCGGTCGCCTACCTGTCCGCCGGGCAGCGGCGGCGGGTGGCGCTGGCGCGGCTCCTCGTCTGCGCGCGCCCGCTCTGGCTCCTCGACGAGCCGACGGCCGCCCTCGACACCGCCTCGCAGGGCGTGCTCGCCGGTCTGATGGCCGAGCACCGGGCGGCCGGCGGCCTCGTCATCGCCGCCACCCACCAGGCCCTCGGGCTCGAGGACACGCGCAACCTCCACATCGCGCAGGCCGCCCCGCGGGCGCCCGAGCCGGCGGACGACGCGGAGGAGGCATGGGCGTGATCCGCATCCTCGCAGCCCTCGTCGCCCGCGACCTGACGCTGGCCTCCCGCGTCGGCGGGTCGGGCATGCTGTCGCTGGTCTTCTTCCTGATGATCGTGGCGCTGGTGCCGTTCGCCCTCGGACCGGACCTCAACCTGCTTTCGCGGATTGGCCCGGCCATCCTCTGGCTCTCGGCGGTGCTGGCGACGCTGATCGGCCTCGACCGGCTGTTTCAGGCCGACGAGGAGGACGGCTCGCTGGACCTGATGACCGCCGCGCCGGTGCCGCTCGAGCTCGTGGTGCTGGCCAAGGTGATCGCGCACTGGATCACCACCGGGCTGCCCCTGGCGCTGGCCTCGCCGCTGTTCGGCCTGCTCGTCGCGCTCGACGGGACCGCCATGGCCGCGACCGCCCTGACGCTGCTCGTCGGCACGCCGGCGCTGACCTTCGTCGGCGCGGTCGGCGCGGCGCTCACCGCCTCGATCCGCCGGGGCGGCTTGATCCTCGCCGTGCTGGTGCTGCCCTTGATGATCCCGACGCTGATCTTCGGCGTCTCGGCCGCGCAGTCGGCCCTCGGCGGCACCGTCCCCTTCGCCACCCCGCTGATGATCCTGTCCGGCCTCAGCCTGATCGCCGCGCTGGTCGGCACCTTCGCGGCGGCGGCGGCCCTGCGCTGGTCGGAATAGAGGGCGGGACGCTCGCGCAAGAGATCGGAACGGTCGTGCAATTTCCTTTGCGCCGCACTGCCTTATCAGACGGCTGGCAGCGGCGGCGCGAAGGGTTCGGCCGCCCTGTCAAGCTCGATGGGGACGTAACGATGAAGACCCTGATGTCCGCGCTGCTCCTGGCGCTCCTCGCGACCGCTCCCGCCGCCGCGGCCGGCGCCTTCGCCGTGGACACCGAGGAGGGCCAGAAGGCCGGCGACGAGGGCTACGGCATCGGCTGGGGCGATTCGCGCGAGGCCGCGGGCGCCGCCGCGATGCGCCAATGCGCCAAGATGGGCAACGACAACTGCAAGGTCGTCGCCCGCTTCGACGCCTGCGGCGCCTACGTCTCCAATCGCACCACCTACGGCGTGGGCTGGGGCCGGACCGAGGCCGCCGCCAAGGAGATGGCCTTCGACAAGTGCCCCAGCTGCAAGCTCGTCCTCTCCGAGTGCGAATGACCGTTCCACCCTGCGACGCCGCACGACGGATCGGCGGCTTGCCGAGGTGATCGATCGCCGCGTCCGCCGACCGGGCTCACCGGACGGCGCATGCGGCGACATCGACGCCTGCGCGCGTCGAGGGCTCATGCCGCCGGTGCCCGCGCCGAGCGAGGCTGCGCCAGACGTGCGCATTGCCGCTGCACCGCACCCCGGGCTAAGACATCGCCCATGTCGACGCCCCTGTGGACGCGCCTGTCCAACCCGAGTCACTTCATGCGCTGGTCCGGCACGCTGGTGCCGTGGCTCGCCGCGATCTCGACCGCGATCCTCGCGCTCGGGCTCTACCTGTCCTGGTTCGTCGCCCCGCCCGACTACCAGCAGGGCGAGACCGTGCGGATCATGTTCATCCACGTGCCGGCGGCCTGGCTCGGGGTGTTCTTCTACGCGTCGATGAGCCTGTCGGCGATCGGCACCCTGGTCTGGCGCCATCCGCTCGCCGACGTGGCGCAGCGCGCCGCCGCGCCGATCGGGGCGGCCTTCACCCTGATCTGCCTCGTCACCGGCTCGCTCTGGGGCAAGCCGATGTGGGGCACCTACTGGGTCTGGGACGCGCGGCTCACCTCGATGCTGATCCTGTTCCTGATCTACTGCGGCATCATCGCCCTGTGGCGGACGATGGAGGACCCGAACCGGGCCGCCCGCTCCGTCGCGATCCTGACGCTCGTCGGCGCGATCAACCTGCCGATCATCAAGTTCTCGGTGAACTGGTGGTCGACCCTGCACCAGCCGGCCTCGATCCTGCGCATGGGCGGCTCGACCATCGACCCGTCGATGCTCTACCCGCTGCTGGTGATGATCGGCGCCGCCACCCTCGGCGGCACCACCCTGCACCTCTATGCCATGCGGACCGAGATCATGCGCCGGCGCGTGCGGACCCTGACGATCCGCGAGGCCGAGCGCCTCGATGCCGGTTCGACCGTGACGACCTCGGACGCCGGGCGCGACCTGCCGCTCGGCCAGGCCGTCTGATCGCGAGACGCGTCCGCGTGCGGCGCGCCCCGCATCCCGGAAGGAGACGCGGCCCATGAAGACGGTGAGAACCTGCCTCTGGTTCGGCACCGATGCGGAGGCGGCAATGCGCCGCTATGTCGGGCTCGTGCCCGATTCCCGCATCGACCACATCCAGCGCGCGCCGAGCGCGTGGCCGGGCGGCGCCGCGGGCGACGTGATCCTCGTCGCGTTCACCCTCGGCGGCCAGAGCTTCCAGGCGCTGAACGGCGGCACGCCGGTCGAGTACGGCACGGCGGCGTCGATCTCCGTCTCCTGCGCCGATCAGGCTGAGGTCGACCGGCTCTGGGCGGGCCTGACCGCCGACGGCGGCACCGCGATCATGTGCGGCTGGCTCCGCGACCGCTGGGGCATTCCCTGGCAGGTCGTGCCGGAGGTGCTTCCCCGCCTCCTGGCCGACCCGGACCCCGCCGTGTCGGCCCGGGTCTTCTCGGCCATGCAGGGCATGATCAAGCTGGACGTCGCCGCCCTCGAGCGGGCGGCCCACGCATGAAACCGATCCGGATCGCCTGAACCCATGACCTTCGACCTCGGCAGCCACGGCGGCTTCATCCTCGCCTCCTACGCGTTCACCGCCCTGGTGATGGCGGCCCTCGTCCTCAACGCGATCCGCGACCGGCGGGCGCAGAGGCGGGCGTTGGCCCAGCTCCAGCCGGAGGATCGCCGGTGAGCGTCGAGGCCCCTCCGGAGCCGGTCCGCCGCTCGCTCCTCGTCGTCGTCCCGGTGCTGGCCTTCGCGGTGCTGGCCGGCGTGTTCTTCCTGCGCCTGCGCTCCGGCGTCGATCCGGCCGCCCTCCCCTCCGCGCTGATCGGCAAGCCGGTGCCGAGCTTCGCGCTCCCGGCGGTGCCCGGCCTGACCGCGGACGGCAAGCCGGTGCCGGGCCTGTCGAGCGCCGACCTGAAGGGCGGCGTCACGGTGCTCAACGTCTGGGCCTCGTGGTGCGCGCCGTGCCAGGTCGAGCATCCGATGCTGATGCGGCTGGCGCGCGAGCCCGGCATCCGGCTCGTCGGGATCGACTACAAGGACGCGGCCGAGAACGGGCGCCGCTTCCTCGCCAAGAACGGCGTCCCGTTCCAGGCGGTGGGCCACGACGAAACCGGCCGCGTCGGCATCGATTTCGGGGTCTACGGCGTGCCCGAGACCTTCATCATCGGCCCGGACGGCGTGATCCGCGACAAGCTCGTCGGCATCGTCACGCCGGAGAACCTCGCGGACGTGATCGCCAAGATCCGGGCGGCCGGGAAGGTGGCCGCGAAGTAGGAAGGGACGGTCCTCACCGGCCCGGGCGGGCCGTCCGCCGAGCCGGCGGCGCCGGTTCGGCTTGCGCCCGATTCACGCGTCGGTCTTCTTGCGCTCGTAGCGCGTGAGCAGGGGCGTCTGGGCCAGCGCGAACACCACGGTCAGCGGCATGATGCCGAAGACCTTGAAGTTCACCCAGAAATCCTCGCTTTGGGTCCGCCACACCACCTCGTTGATCAGTGCCAGCGCGAGGAAGAACAGGCCCCAGCGGAAGGTCAGCTTCCGCCATCCCTCCTCGGTGAGCGAGAACACCGAGTCGAGCACCACCGAGAGCAGGGACTTGCCGAAGGCGAGCCCGCCGAGCAGCACCAGGCCGAACAGGGTGTTCACGATGGTGGGCTTCACCATGATGAAGGTCTTGTCCTGCAGATAGAGGGTCAACCCGCCGAACACGACCACCACCACGCCCGAGACCATCGGCATGATCGGCAGCCGGCGCACCAGGGCGAAGTGCACGGCGAGCGCCAGCACCGTCGCCGCGATGAACACCCCGGTCGCCACGAACAGCTTCTGATCGGCGGCGACGCCGAAGCGCTCGGCATAGGCGTTGCCGAGGAAGAAGATCACCAGCGGCCCCATCTCCAGGGCGAGCTTCAGGGCCGGCGGCAGGTGGCGGTGCGGGGGGACGGATTCGATCTGCATGCGTCTGGCCACGGAATCCGAGCGGTCCGTCACGTCCCCGAACGGTCCGTCACGTCAGGGCGTCTCTACCGACGGGGAATGGTGAGGTCTACCGGAGGCGATCGGCCTCAGCCCTTCTCCAGCCCCGCGATCGCCCGCGCGAAGTCCCGTGCCGCGAACGGCTCCAGGTCGTCGACGCCCTCGCCGACGCCGATGAAGTGGACGGGCAGGCCGAACTTCGCGGCGAGCGCGATCAGGATGCCGCCGCGCGCGGTGCCGTCGAGCTTGGTCATCACCAGGCCCGAGACCGGCGCGGCCTTGGAGAACAGCTCGACCTGCGACAGCGCGTTCTGGCCGACGGTGGCGTCGAGCACCAGCAGCGTGGCGTGCGGCGCTTCCGGGTCGCTCTTGCGCAGCACGCGGATGATCTTCTCGAGTTCCGCCATCAGGCCGGCCTTGTTCTGGAGCCGGCCGGCGGTGTCGATCAGGAGCACGTCGGTGCCCTCGGCCTTGGCGCGCTTCAGGGCGTCGAAGGCCAGGCCCGCCGCGTCCGCGCCCTGCGCCCCGCTCACCACCGGCGTGCCGGTGCGCGCACCCCAGACCTTGAGCTGCTCGATCGCGGCCGCGCGGAAGGTGTCGCCCGCCGCAAGCATCACCGAGCGCCCTTCCGCCTTGAGGCTGAGGGAAAGCTTGCCCAGCGTCGTGGTCTTGCCGGCGCCGTTCACGCCGATCATCAGGACCACGAACGGCTTCTTGGCGGCGTCGATCACCAGGGGCTTGGCCACCGGCTCCAGCGCGCGCTCGACCTCGGTCGCCAGGATCGCCCGGACTTCGTCGGGGGAGATGCCCTTCTCGTAGCGGCCCTTGCCGACCGCCTCCGAGATCCGCGTCGCGGTCTCGACGCCGAAATCCGCCTGGATCAGCGCGTCCTCCAGGTCCTCCAGGGTGTTGGCGTCGAGCTTGCGCTTGGTGAACAACCCGGTGACACGGTCGGACAGGGCCGAGGAGGTCCGCTTCATGCCCGAGGTCAGCCGGGTCCACCAGCCGCGCTTCTCCGGCTCCGCCTCGGCCGGCGCCGCGTCGTTGACGGCGTCGTGGGCGAGGGAGGCGGCGACGTCGACCGGCTGGATGTCGGGCGCGCTGGCCGCCGCACCGGTCTCGGTCTCGGTCTCGGTCCCGGTCGCCGGTTCCCGGGCGACGGTGGTGGCGTCGGCCGGCCCCGCGCCGTGGGCCGGGTCGTCGCCCGCGGTGCCCGCCGGCGGCGTCTCGGGCTCGCCCTCGATCGGTTGCAGGTCGGCGCCCTCGGTCGCGTCGGGCACCGCGTTGCGGTCGGGGTCGACCGGCGACGGCTCGGCCGGCGGCAGCGGCACGTGCGCCACGTCGTCGGCGCCGGTGGCGAAGTCCGGCTGGCCCTCCGCCGGCGAGGCGGGCGAGTCCGCCGGCGGCTCGGGGGCTTCGGTCGCGCCCTTGCGCCCGAACAGGCGGCCGAACCAGCCCGGCTTCTCGTCTTGACTCATGTCGTCCTTGCTCCCGCGCCCCGGCACCGTTAGCCGGGAGGCATGTCGTCGCCCGCCGCTATCCACCCTGACATAGGCGCGCGCCTGCTCTACCGCGATGCCCTGGTCCTCGTCATCGACAAGCCTGCGGGTTTGCCGGTGCATCCGGGGCCGAAGGGCGGCGAGACCCTGACCGACCACCTCGACGGGCTGCGCTTCGGCCTGCCGCGGCGCCCGGAGGCCGCGCACCGGCTCGACCGCGACACCTCCGGCTGCCTCGCGCTCGGGCGCCACGCGCAGGCGCTCGCCCGCCTGAACAAGCTGTTCGCCGACGGGCGGGCCCGGAAGGCGTACTGGGCCTTGGTCGAGGGCGGCCCGACGGAGGAGACCGGCAGCGTCGACCTGCCGCTCGCCCGGCGCTCGAGCGATCCGCGCTCGTGGTGGATGAAGGCGGATCCCGCCGGCGATCCGTCGCTGACGCATTGGCGCGTGCTCGGCCGGTCCGGGAGCCAGGCCTGGCTCGAGCTCGTGCCGGTCACCGGCCGCACCCATCAGCTTCGCGTCCACTGCGCCGCATCGGGGTTTCCGATCGTCGGGGACCCGATCTACGGCACCGCGCCGCGCCACGGCGGACCCGGCCTGCAGCTCCATGCCCGGCAGCTCGCCCTGCCGCTCTACCCGAAGAAGCCGCCGGTCGTCGCCGAGGCGCCGGCGCCGGAGCACATGCGGAGCGGGCTCCTCGCCTGCGGCTGGACCGCCTGAGCGGGCGGGGTGCGCAGCCGACGGCCTGCGATCAAGCGGCGAGCAGCGCCCGGCCGTCGTGGCCCAGGATCGCTACCGTCCGGATCGTGCCCGGCTCCGCCGTGAGCCGCACCGGCGTGAAGCCTTCCGTGCGGCCGATGCCGCCGCGCTCGGCTAGCACCCGGTGCGAGCGCCCGACCTCGCCGTCGAGGTGGCGGACGAGGGCCGCCGCGCCCGCCGCGCGCAGGCGGGCGGCGCGCCCCCGGACGATCTCGGGGGCCACGGGCGGCATCCGCGCGGCCGGGGTGCCTGGCCGGGGCGAATACGGGAAGACGTGGAGATGCGTCAGGCCGCATTCCGCGACGAGGTCGAGGGAGCGGGCGAACTGGTCCTCGGTCTCGGTCGGGAAGCCGGCGATCAGGTCGGCGCCGAACACCGCGTCCGGCCGCAACCGCCGCACCTCCCGGCAGAAGCGGATCGCGTCGGACCGCGCATGGCGCCGCTTCATCCGCTTCAGCACGAGGTCGTCGCCGGCCTGCAGCGACAGGTGCAGGTGCGGCATCAGCCGGGGCTCGTCGGCGAGCGCGCGCATCAGGGCGTCGTCGGCCTCGATCGAGTCGATCGAGGACAGGCGCAGGCGCGCGAGGTCCGGCACCGCGGCGAGGATCGCCAGCACCAGCGTGCCGAGGCTTTCGGACGCGCCGGCGAGGTCGCGGCCGTAGGCGGTGAGGTCGACGCCGGTGAGCACGACCTCGCGGCCGCCATGGGCGACGATGCGCGCCACCTGATCGATCACCGCCGCGGGCGCCACCGAGCGCGAGTGCCCGCGCCCGAACGGGATGACGCAGAAGGTGCAGCGGTGGTCGCAGCCGTTCTGCACGGGGACGAAGGCGCGGGTGTGCCCGGCCACGCCCGCGATCCGCGTCGGCGCGGCGTGGCGGGCGGCGAACACGTCGCCCACGGCATCGCGCGGACGGTCGGGGTCCGGCCCCCATGCGGCGGGGGAGAGCTTGTCGCCGTTGCCGACGAGGCGGGCGACCTCGGGCATCGCGGCGTAGGCCGCGGTCTCGATCTGCGCGCCGCAGCCGGTGACGACGATCTCGGCGCCCGGCCGCTCGCGGTGCAGGCGGCGGATCGCCTTGCGCGCCTGCCGCCCGGCTTCCGTGGTGACGGCGCAGGTGTTGACCACGACGAGGTCGCGGTCGCGCGATGCCGCCTCGGCATGGCCGCGCATCACCTCGGCCTCGACGGTGTTCAGCCGGCAGCCGAAGGTCAGCGTCTCGACCGCCATCAGGCGGCGTCCTGCGCGAACAATTCGGGGGCGAAGCGGCCTTCGGCGACGAGGCAGACCGGGCCGGTCATCAGCACGTGGTCGTCGGCGCGCCACTCCACGAACAGCTCGCCGCCGGGCAGGCTCACGGTGGCCTGCCGGCCGATCATCCGCAGGCGCGAGGCGGCGACCACGGCGGCGCAGGCGGCCGTCCCGCAGGCGAGCGTCAGCCCGGCGCCGCGCTCCCAGACCCGGAGCTTGATCGCTTCCCGCCCCCGGACCTGCGCGATCGAGATGTTGGCGCGCTCGGGGAAGATCGGGTGGTTCTCCAGCATCGGGCCGATCTGCCCGAGGTCGAACGTGTCCGGGTCGCGGTCGGTGAAGAACACCGCGTGCGGGTTGCCCATGTTCACCGCGCCCGGCGAATGCAGGATCGGGTCGTCGATCGGCCCGATCTGCAGCTCGATCCGCCGCGTGTCGGGAAAGGGGTCGCGCAGCGGGATCTCGTTCCAGGCGAGCCGGGGGCGGCCCATGTCGACGGTGAAGGAGCGCTCGGCGACGCGCTTCACCTCGACGCGGCCGGCATCGGTCTCCAGGACCAGCCGCCCGGTCTCGACGGGGCGCGCCATGGCCGGGTCGTCGAGCATCGCGTAGGCGACGCAGCGTGTGCCGTTGCCGCAGGCGCCGGATTCCGAGCCGTCGGTGTTGTAGATCCGCATGAACGCGTCGGTGCCGCGGCTTCGCGGATCGTGCAGCACCATCAGCTGGTCGAAGCTCGAGGACGGGTCGGCCGCGATGGCGCGCGCCTCGGCGGCGGCGACGCGGACGCCGCTGCCGCGCAGGTCCAGCACCACGATCGCGTTGCCGGCGCCGTGCATCTTCAGGAAGCGTCTGTGGGCGAGTGCGCTCATGCGGCCATGGTGGTTCGAGCTGCGTCGTCGCGGGATGCGGGGTCGGGCCTCCGAACGGCCCGTCGTCGAGGCCCCGTATATGGCAAGTCCGGCGTCCGACGCGAGGGGCGGCTCCGCGCGCGCCGGAGCGTGGCAGATCCGCCGCGCCCGCCCGCCGCGCTTCAGAACCTGCATCGACGGCCTCGCGAAGACCGGTGTTCGTCACTACGTTCGGGCGTGACGGGACCGTGCCGATTCGGTCCGCGGCGGCCTTCGGTCGTCGCCTCGATGCCTTTGCCGGAGCGCTGCCTTGACCCGCCCTCGCCTCACGCTCGCCGCCGGCCTTCTCGGCGCCGCCGTCCTTCCCGTCCTGGCCTTGCCGGTCCTGGCCGAGCAGCCCCCGCCGCCGGCCTCGACGGCGCCCTCGCCCGCGGTGACGGACCCGCTCCCGACCACGACCGCGCCGAACCCGCCCGCCGATCCGAACAAGTCGTCCGCGCCCGCGCCCGAGAAGGCGATCACGTCGCCGACCCTGCCGTCGGCGCCCGCTTCCGCGCCGGCGCCGCCCCCGGCACCGCCTCAGGCGCAGGCACCGTCCCCGGCTCAGGCCTCCGGGCGGAAGACCCTGGTGGAGACCCCGGCCAACGCCGACGACGTCGACGCGGTGACGCTGCCGGCCAAGCCCGCCGCGATCCTGTCCGGCAAGGCGAAGTGGGAGGAGGCTGTGCCGAGCCTGAAGGAGGCCTTCGCCAAGATCGAGGCGGACCTCGCCAAGGCCGGCATCGCCGCGACCGGGCGCCCGCTCGCGGTCTTCACCCGCACCGACGACGACGGCTTCGTCTACGAGGCGATGATCCCGGTGGCCTCCGCCCCCGAGCCCGCGCCGAGCGCCGCCGACGGCCTGCACTTCGGCACGACGCCCTCCGGCAAGGCCCTGCGCTTCCCGCACAAGGGCTCCTACGACGACATCGACGGCACCTACGAGACCCTGACGACCTACCTCGACGCCAAGGACATCGTCGTCCAGGACCGCTTCATCGAGGAGTACGTCACCGACCTGAACGACAAGGCCGACGACAAGCTCGACGTGAACATCTACGCGCTGACGCGGTAACGTCGACGCGCCGACGCGGGGGACCTGCGACGTCGCGCGGGCGGAACCGGTGGGAATCCTCGCGGATTCCGCCCTCATGCCCAGCGCGAACCGCCACGACCTCTTCGCCGCCGAACGGCCGCCGCGCCCCACCGCCGCGGTCCCGGAGGACGCGCCCGCCGACCTCGCGGCGAAGGCGCTCGAGATTCACCGCAGGCTGTGCCCGGTCTACGGCTGCCCGATCCCGTATTTCCACAGCCTCGACCCGCTCTCGGAGCTGGTGTCGTCGCTGCTCTCGCACCGCACCCGCAACGCCGATTCGGGCCGCGCGTTCAAGGCGCTGCGCGCCCGCTATCCCGACTGGGCGGACATGCTCGTCGCGCCGGTGGAGGCGATCGAGGACACCATCCGCGGCGTGACCTGGCCGGAGCTGAAGGCGCCGCGCATCCAGGCCGTGCTCCGGGCGGTCGAGGCGCGCCGCGGCAGCCTGTCCCTCGCCTTCCTGGCCGACATGCCGGTCGAGGCGGCGCGCACCTGGCTCGAGGCGATCCCCGGGGTCGGGCCGAAGACCAGCGCGGCGGTGCTGTCGTTCTCGGTGCTGCGCATGGCGGCGCTGCCGGTGGACAGCCACCACCACCGCGTCACCCAGCGCCTCGGGCTGATCGGCGCGAAGGTGGATGTCGGCCCCTCGCACCCGATCCTGCGGGCGCAGCTTCCGGCCGACTGGTCGGCGCAGGACCTCTACGACAACCACGAGATCCTGATGCTGCACGGCCAGCAGGTCTGCCACCACCGCAAGCCCGCCTGCGGCCGCTGCGTGCTGCTCGACCTCTGCCCGAGCGCGCAAGGCGCCTATCGCGAGCCCTAGCAGCCCTCGCCTTGACCGGTTCGTCCCCCGGGTGCCAGAAACCCGGCCTTCCAGGGACGCGAGATCGCCTCGGCCCGGCATTCGAGGGACCGCGCCGATGGCCGCGTTCAAGGAACTGGTGTTCTCGGGCGTGCAGCCGACGGGCAACCTGCATCTCGGCAACTACCTCGGCGCGATCAAGCGCTTCGTCGAGATGCAGGCGCGCGAGGCGCAGTGCCTGTACTGCGTCGTCGACCTGCACGCGATCACCCTGTGGCAGGACCCGGAGGCGCTCAAAGGCCAGATCCGCGAGGTCACGGCCGCCTTCCTGGCCGCCGGCATCGATCCGAACCGCTCGATCGTGTTCAACCAGAGCCAGGTGCCGCAGCACGCCGAGCTCGCCTGGGTGTTCAACTGCGTCGCGCGGCTCGGCTGGCTCAACCGGATGACCCAGTTCAAGGACAAGGCCGGCAAGGACCGCGAGGCGGCCTCGATCGGCCTGTACGACTATCCCGTGCTGATGGCGGCCGACATCCTGGCCTACCGCGCGACGCACGTGCCGGTGGGCGAGGACCAGAAGCAGCACCTCGAATTGACCCGCGACATCGCGCAGAAGTTCAACACCGACTTCGCCGGCTCGATCGCCGCGCACGGGCACGATGCGGGCGCCGGGTTCTTCCCGATCACCGAGCCGCTGATCGGGGGACCTGCCGCCCGCGTGATGAGCCTGCGCGACGGCACCAAGAAGATGTCGAAGTCCGATGCCTCGGACAATTCGCGCATCAACCTCACCGACGATGCCGACGCGATCGCCAGCAAGGTGCGCCGGGCCAAGACCGACCCGGACGCCCTCCCCTCGGAGGTCGCGGGCCTCGCCGGCCGGCCGGAGGCCGACAACCTCGTCGGCATCTTCGCCGGGCTCAAGGGCACGACGCGCGACGCGGTGCTGGCCGATCACGGCGGCGCGCAGTTCTCCGCCTTCAAGGGCGCGCTGGTCGAGCTCGCCGTCGAGACGCTGGCGCCGATCGCCACCGAGATGAAGCGCCTGACCGCCGACACCGCCCACATCGACGCGGTGCTGGCCGACGGCGCCGAGCGCGCCGAGGCGATCGCCGCGCCGACCCTCGACGCGGTCAAGGACATCGTCGGCTTCGTCCGCCGCACCCGGCTGCGGAGCGTGTGATGGCGATCCGGGCGCTGGTCTTCGACGTCTTCGGCACGCTCGTCGATTGGCGCTCGGGCGTGGCGCGGGAGGCGGAGCGGCTGCTCGCGCCCTACGCGGCGGCGCTCGACGGCGGCGCCTTCGCCGATGCGTGGCGGGCGCGCTACGGGCCGTCGATGGAGACGGTGCGGTCGGGCGCCCGCGCCTACGTCGACCTCGACGCGCTGCAGGGCGAGTCGCTGCCGGAGGTGCTCGCCGCCTTCGGCATCGCCGGGGTTCCCGAGGCCGTCCGGGCCGAGCTCGTCCAGGCCTGGCACCGGCTTGATGCCTGGCCGGAGGTGCCGGAGGCGCTGGCGCGCCTGCGGCTCGGCCACCTGCTCGCGCCGGTCTCGAACGGGCCTGTCCGGCTGATGGTCGACCTGGCGCGGCGCAACGGGCTGGGGTTCGATGCGATCCTCGGCGCAGGCTATTCCCGCGACTACAAGCCGAAGCCGGCCCTTTATCGCGACGCCGTCGCGGCTTTCGGCTTCGCGGCCTCCGAGACCCTGATGGTCGCGGCGCATTCGAGCGATCTCGCGGCGGCCGCGCAGCACGGGCTGGCGACCGCCCACGTCGCCCGTCCGCGCGAGCACGGGCCGGCCGGCGGCGAGACGGCGCCGAGCGTGCCGGTGACCTTCGCGGCCGCCGACCTCGCCGACCTCGCGCGCCGGCTCGGCGCCTGAGGCCTAAGCCTCGCCGCGGGCGACCAGCGCCTGGTATTCCGGAACCTCCAGGCGGCCTTCCTTGGCGACGCGGGCCTTGTCCGCGTCGGAGATCACGTCGCCGGCGAGATCGAGGCGCTTCCACGCGGCCAGCGGCGTCTCCCTGCCGGGGGTCGGGACGTACTTGTTCTGCGCGACCTTCTCGTACTTGTGGATGTAGCGCGGGCAGTTGACCCAGATCTTCACCACGTCGACGCGCACGAGGTACTTGGCCTCGGTGTAGCGCGCCATCAGCGGGTCGTCGCGCAGCAGCGTGGCGGTGCCCTGAACGCGGATGCGGTGCGGCGTCTCGAAGTCGATGAAGAGCAGCCCGACCTTGGCCTGCCCCTCGATGTTGCCCATCGAGTAGAACATCCCGTTGCCGTCGAAGCCGGGGAACACCAGCGTGTGGTCGTCCGGCACCTTCACGAAGCCGGGGCTGCCGCCCTTGTACGAGACGGTCGGCATGCCGTCGGGATCGACGGTCGACAGGAAGAACATGTCGCGCGAGCCGATGAAGGCCGCCTCGTCGTCCTGGATCGTCTCGTGCACCCATTGGGTGTCGAGGCGGTCGGCGAGCTTGGTGGTCTTGAATTCCTGCTGGAGCGCGCGGTGCGCGTCCGAATAGAGCGAGGCCATGGTTTCCTCCTGAGCCGGCCGAGCCTCCGCGATCCTTGCGTCGCCGAGTTGTCCCGGAATTTCGCGGCGGCACTGTCCCCTCAAACGTCCGCGCGGGCAATTGCCGCGTTTGGCCGGCGCATGAAAAAGGCCGGCCCCGCTTCCACGGGGCCGGCCTTCCTCGTCGACGGTCGTCGGGAACGGCGCGACCGAAGGTCCGAAGAGAATCAGTTCTTGGTCTTGTCGACCAGCGCCTTCTCGGAGATCCACGGCATCATCCCGCGGAGCTTGGCGCCGACCTCCTCGATCGGGTGACGGGCGAGCTTGGCGCGAGTGGCCTTGAACGAGGTCTGGCCGACCTTGTTCTCCAGCATCCAGTTGCGGGTGAAGATGCCCGACTGGATGTCGTCCAGGACGCGCTTCATCTCGGCCTTGGTCTCGGACGTGACGATGCGCGGGCCGGTGACGTACTCGCCGTACTCGGCGGTGTTCGAGATCGAGTAGTTCATGTTGGCGATGCCGCCCTCGTAGATAAGGTCGACGATGAGCTTCACCTCG
This sequence comes from Methylobacterium sp. E-025, assembly GCF_022829705.1. Taxonomy (NCBI): domain Bacteria; kingdom Pseudomonadati; phylum Pseudomonadota; class Alphaproteobacteria; order Hyphomicrobiales; family Methylobacteriaceae; genus Methylobacterium; species Methylobacterium sp. E-025. The sequence continues at coordinate 9,375 of NZ_JAKSYR010000152.1, read as the reverse complement.
TGCAGGCACTCGAAATAGGCCATCTCGGGGGCGTAGCCCGCCTCGACCAGGGTCTCGAAGCCGGCCTTGATCAGCTCGACGAGGCCGCCGCACAGCACGGCCTGCTCGCCGAAGAGATCGGTCTCGCACTCTTCCTTGAAGGTGGTCTCGATGATGCCGGCACGTCCTCCGCCGTTGGCCGAGGCGTAGGACAGGCCGAGGTCGTGGGCGTTGCCCGAGGCGTCCTGGGCGATGGCGATCAGGGTCGGCACGCCGCCGCCTTTGAGGTACTCGCCGCGGACCGTGTGGCCGGGGCCCTTCGGGGCGACCATCAGCACGTCGAGGTCGGGACGCGGCTCGATCAGGTTGAAGTGCACGTTGAGGCCGTGGGCGAACAGGAGGGCGGCGCCCTGCTTCATGTTCGGCTCCAGCGACTCCTTGTAGATATCGCCCTGCAGCTCGTCGGGGGTGAGCATCATCACGACGTCGGCCCACTTGGCCGCGTCGGCGACCGACATCACCTTGAAGCCCTGGCCTTCCGCCTTCTTGGCGGTGGCCGAGCCCTCGCGCAGCGCGATGGCGATGTCGTTCACGCCGGAATCGCGCAGGTTGAGCGCGTGGGCATGGCCCTGGCTGCCGTAGCCGACGATGACGACCTTCTTGCCCTTGATCAGGTTCAGGTCGGCGTCGCGATCGTAGTAGACCCGCATGATGTGTGTCCTCTCTCGTGAAGGGGGTGTGGTTAGCGCTTGGGCTGGCCGTAGAGGGCCAGGAACTGCTCCACCGCCCGGGCGGCGTCGCGTCTGATCTCGGCGGCGTCGAAGACGATCGCATCGCCGAGCAGAAGTCTGATCTGCACGTCGCGGCCGACGAGGCCGAAGAAGGTCCGGAAGGCGGTCTCGCTGTCGTCGAAGGCGAGAAGCCCCGCCGCGCGGCCGGCCTCCAGCACCGGCTTCAGGCGGTCGCCGATCGCGAAGCGCCCGTTGGCGAGCACGATGCTGCCGAGGTTGCTCTTCCGAGACGCCGCGTCGCCGATGGCGATGCGGTTCAGGGCGATCGAGGCCCGGCTCGAGATCACGCCGAGCCAGGTCGTCGCGAAATCGCGAAGGCTCTCGCTCAGGGCGGCGACGTCGAGCGCGCGGGCCTCGTACTGCCCGGCACGCACGCGCGAGGCCTGCCATTGCACCGTCGCGGTCAGCAGGCCGTCGCGGTCCCGGAACCACTTGTACAGCGTCTCCTTCGAGCAGCTCGCCCGGCGCGCGACCGCATCCATGGTGAGCTGGTCGCCCTCCTCCACCATCAGGTCCAGGACCGCATCGAGCACGGCCTGCTGGCGGATCGAGGGGGTCGCGTCGTGGATCGCCGAGCCTGCTGCCATCGGGTGCCGAGCCGTACCGTACCGTACGGTTCGCCTGATAGGGCGATTCGGCGGCGGCCGCAAGGTGTCCAGTCGCAGGCGCGCGTCAGGCGGGAAGCGGCAGGCCCTCTCGGGCGAAGACGGCCTGCACGGCCGGCCGCTCGGCCATCGCGCGGGCATGGGCGGTCCAGGACGGGAACCGCGCCGGCATGTCGAACCGCAGCGTCGGGCCGCGGGCCCAGACCCAGAAGACCATCAGGTAGGCGTCGACCACGCTGTAGCGATCCTGCACAGCCCAGCCGCCGTTCGAGAGCCGGACCTCGGTCATCGTGCACAGGTCGCCGAACGTGTCGGCCGCCTTGGCGCGGATGCCGGGCAGCGCCGCCTCGTCGTTGCTGTAGCGCTCCGGCCGGCGGATATGGGCGTAGGCCGGGTGATGGTTGATCGAGAGCCAGCACAGCCACTCGTCGGCCACCGCCTGCGCCTTCAGGTCCTCGGGCCAGAGCCTCGCCTCCGGGTGCGCGCGGGCGACGTGGCGCAGGATCGCCGAATTCTCGGTGAGGACCCAGTCGCCCGCGACCAGGGCCGGCACCCGGCCGCGCTCGTTGATCGCGAGGTATTCCGGCGCGCGCTGGTCGCCGGCGGCGAGGTCGAGGCGCACGGTGTCGTAGGGCGCGCCCGCCTCCTCCAGCGCGATGTGCGCGGCGAGCGAGCAGGCGCCGGGGGCGTAGTAGAGGGTGGTCATGGGCGCGTACCATCGTCTGTCATGAGGCTGAGAAGTGCCGCGAGCCTGCCGCGGACCTCGGCGAGGACGACGTCCGGAACGAAGCCGAGGGATCGCAGGATGCGCGCATCCCGATCGATCGAACGGACCTGATCGACCAGCACCGCTCCCTCCACCGCGAGACCCGCGGGCAACATCACCTTTGTCGGCCAGGCATCGCGGTTGCGCGTGATCGGGCAGATGATCACGCGGCGCGCCAGCAGGTGCATGTCGTCGTTCGAGACCACCAGGGCCGGACGGCGGCCGTTCTGCTCGGTTCCGCGGACGGGCTCCAGATCCACGAGAACCAATTCGCCGGGACGCGTCCGCCGCTCAACGGGGGTCGTCATCGTCGATGATTTCGGACCCGCGGTCCGGTCCCCAGTCGACGGTGGGAGGCTCGAAGGCTGGTCCGAGTCTGCGCGCTTCCGCGACCATCTCGGCCATCGTGAAGACCGGGATCCCGTTCACGTATCGGCGGACCTGAACCGAAGATGTTGCATCGATGGTATTGGGCAGCGGGTCTTTCGCCGTCACCTCCACGGTCTGGCCCTCACTCAAGCCGAGCGAGCGGACATCCTCCGCGGACAACCGAACGGCGAACGCCTCCCCGGATCGCTCCAGCTTCCCTTCCATCGCGACACTCCTTTCGCGGGCCGACACCATCATAGCGTCGGCCGTGCGAAATCACATCGGGTCGGCGCCGCGGCCCATCGCGGCGATGCCGGTGCGGGAGATTTCGACGAGGCCGAGCACGGTCATCAGGCGGATGAAGCGGTCGATCTCCTCGGTCGCGCCGGTCAGCTCGAACACGAAGGAGGTCAGCGTCGCGTCGAGCGTCTTGGCGCCGAAGGCGGCGGCGAGCCGGAGCGCCTCGCCGCGATGCTCGCCCTGCCCCGCCACCTTCACCAGGCAGAGCTCGCGCTCAAGCGCGCTGCCCTGGAGGGTCAGGTCGACGACCCGGTGCACCGGCACGAGGCGGTCGAGCTGCGCCTTGATCTGATCGATCACCGCGTTGGTGCCGGCGGTGACGATGGTGATGCGCGAGAGGTGGCGCGCCTCCTCCGTCTCCGACACCGTCAGGCTCTCGATGTTGTAGCCGCGCCCCGAGAACATCCCGGAGATGCGCGCGAGCACGCCCGGCTCGTTGTCGACGATCACGGCGAGGGTGTGCCGGTTGACGGCCTCGATCCGGCCGGCATCGGGGTAGTGGGTGTTCATGGCGTTCATCGCGGGGCGCGTCCTCGTCGTTCAGTTCGTTCGATCCGCGGTCTCGCACCCCTGGCGCGAGGCAAGCGCGGCTGCGCGTCGCCGCCGAGGCGGCGGACCGCAGCCCGACCCCGGGGTCGGGCTGCCACCAAGGGGCTACACCAGCATCTTGCCTTCCTCGGAGATCACGTCGCCGATCTCCATGCCGGTCTCGCCGAGATAGTCGGAGAGCAGCATCTCGTTGTGCGCCTTGCCCGACGGGATCATCGGGAAGCAGTTCTCCTTCTTGTCGACGATGCAGTCGAACACGACCGGCCCGTCGTAGTCGAGCATCGCGGCGATCGACGCGTCGAGGTCGCCCGGCTTGTCGCAGCGGATGCCCTTGGCGCCGTAGGCCTCCGCCAGCTTGACGAAGTCCGGCAGGCTCTCCGAGTAGCTCTGCGAGTAGCGCGAGCCGTGCAGCAGCTCCTGCCACTGGCGCACCATGCCCATGTACTCGTTGTTCAGGATGAAGATCTTGACCGGCAGGCGGTACTGCACCGCGGTCGAGAGCTCCTGCATGTTCATCAGGATCGAGGCTTCGCCCGCGATGTCGATGACCAGGCCCTTGGGATGGGCCAACTGCGTGCCGATGGCCGCGGGCAGGCCGTAGCCCATGGTGCCGAGGCCGCCCGACGTCATCCAGCGGTTCGGCTCCTCGAACTTGAAGTACTGCGCCGCCCACATCTGGTGCTGGCCGACCTCGGTGGTGATGTAGGTCTCGCGGTCCTTGCACGCCTCGTAGAGGCGCTGCACCGCGTGCTGCGGCTTGATGATCGTGCCCGAGGGCCAGTAGGCGAGGCACTCGCGCGCCCGCCAGGTGCGGATCTTGGCGAACCACCCGTCGAGGTTGGACTTCTCGGGCTGCGACGGCAGGGCGCGCCATGCCTCCAGCATGTCGGCGAGCACGGATCCGCAATCGCCGACGATGCCGACGTCGACCTTGACCACCTTGTTGATGGAGGAGGCGTCGACGTCGATGTGGATCTTCTTCGAGAACGGCGAGAACGCGTCGAGCCGGCCGGTGATGCGGTCGTCGAACCGCGCGCCGACGCAGATCATCACGTCGCACTCGTGCATCGCGAGGTTGGCCTCGTAGGTGCCGTGCATCCCCAGCATCCCGAGGAACCTGTCGTCGGAGGCCGGGAAGGCGCCCAGGCCCATCAGGGTCGAGGTGACCGGATAGCCCGTCTCGGCGACGAGCTCGCGCAGCAGGCGCGAGGCCTCGGGGCCGGAATTGATCACGCCGCCGCCGGTGTAGAAGACCGGGCGGCGCGCCTGCGCCATCAGCTCGACGGCGGCGCGGATCTTGTCCGCATCGCCCTTCACCGCCGGCTTGTAGGTCTTGTGCCCGTCGACCGAGGGACGCTCGTAGAGCCCGCTCGCGAACTGGATGTCCTTCGGCAGGTCGACGACGACGGGGCCGGGGCGGCCGTGAGAGGCGACGTAGAAGGCCTCGTGCAGGATGCGCGGCAGGTCGTCGATCGATTTGACCAGGTAGTTGTGCTTGGTGCAGTGGCGCGTGATGCCGACCGTGTCGCATTCCTGGAACGCGTCGGTGCCGATCAGGTGCGTCGGGACCTGGCCCGTGATGCAGACGAGCGGGATCGAGTCGAGCAGCGCGTCGGTCAACCCGGTGACGATGTTGGTGGCGCCGGGACCCGAGGTGACGAGCACGCAGCCGACCTTGCCCGACGAGCGGGCATAGCCCTCGGCGGCGTGCACGGCGCCCTGCTCGTGGCGGACCAGCACGTGCTTGACCGCGTCCTGGTGAAAGAGCGCATCGTAGATCGGCAGCACCGCGCCGCCGGGATACCCGAACAGCGTGTCGACACCCTGATCCTGGAACGCCCGGATGACCATCTCGGCCCCGGTCATGACCTCGCCGCCCATCGTCTTCCTCCTGCTCGCCTTGCTGGTCTTCGTCGTCTCGATGTCGTCGATCGGCGCGGGCAACAAAAAAGGGCCCCGCGAGGGACCCTGCATGCGCCACCGCCCGGATCGCGGCCCTGAGATCAGGGCCGCCCCGTCGGTGGCGCTTCCGCTACGATAAGGATCGTCGTCATCGGGATCGATCTCTCGCCCAACGCGGGCCGCCCGCATGGCGCTCCGCGTGAAAAGTGACCGGTGTCTTAACGAAGGCCTCGGCGATGGTCAACGGCATTCCGGCGGAGAGCCCGGCCGCCGCGAAGGATCCGGCCTCCGCGAAGCATTTGCCGCAGCCCGGCCCGACGGCGCGCCGCGCGATTGCCCCGCATCGGCGCCCGGCCTATCACCGATCCTCGTCCCCCCTCCCAACGAGCGCAAGAGCACGGAACGCCGGTGGCCCAGCCCGAGACGGCCTCGCTCAGCTACCTGCTCCTCGACGTCGCGGGCACCCCATGCGCGCTGCCGCGATCCGCGGCCGGCGAGGTGCTGCCGCTGCCGGACCTGTTCCGGCCGCCGGCCTGCGGCGGCTGGCTCGCGGGGTTTCTCAACCTCGGCGGAGAGCCGGTTCCGGTGGTCGACCTCGCGCGCCTTCTCGGCCTGCGCGAGGGCGAGCACGACCCGGGCCCCTACGCCCACCTGGTCCTGACGCCGGACGCCGCCGCGGCCTGGCTCGTCGACCGGGTGACCGACCTCGTCGCCGTCGAGGCCGCCGCGATCCGGCCCGTCGCCGCGGGCGCGAGCCTCAACGGCTGCGTCTCCGCCGAGATCGCCCGGGGCGACCGGCTGATCCACGCCCTCGACCCGGCGCGCCTGCTCAGCGCCGAGGAGCGCGCCCGGGTCGGCCACCTGACGCGGGCGGCGAAGGCGCGCCTCGCCGCGCTGCCGGCCGCCTGAGCGGAAGGCGCGGGACCCCATGCGTCGGCCGCCCGGTCCGAGCCCCCACGACGATCCGGGCTACGCGGCCCTCAAGGCGCGGATCATCGCGCGCACCGGCCATCACTACTACGCCGACAAGGACGACCTGCTGTTCGACCGCCTGCGGCGGCGGTTCAAGGCCTGCAACGTGGCCGATGCCGCGGCCTACGACGCGCGCCTGAACGCGGGCGCCGGCGAATGGGCCGCGCTCGAGGCCGAGATCACCATCGGCGAAACCTTCTTCTTCCGCTACGCCGAGCAGTTCACCGCGTTGCGCGAGACCATCCTGCCCGGCCTGATCGCCGGGCGCGCGGCCGAGCGCAGCCTCCGGGTCTGGAGCGCCGGCTGCTCGACGGGGGCCGAGCCCTACTCGGTGGCGATCCTGCTGCATCAGCTGCTCGGCCCGGCCCTGGCGGACTGGCGCGTCGCGATCGTCGGCACCGACATCAGCGTCGCCGCCCTCGCCACCGCCCGGGCGGCCGAGTACGGCCGCTGGGCGCTGCGGACGCTGCCGGTCGAGGAGCGCTTGCGCCACTTCCATCGCATCCCGGCGAGCCCCGGGGCGGCCCGCGAGGGCGGCTACGCCCTGCGGCCGGAGTTTCGCCGCATGGTGCGCTTCGAGCGCCAGAACCTGATGAGCCTCGTCGACGGGACGGCGGCCGAGGGCTTCGACGGGTTCGATCTCATTCTCTGCCGCAACGTGCTGATCTACTTCAGCGCCGAGACCGTCGCCGCGATCGTGCGGGCGCTGGGCCGGCGCCTGCGGCCCGGCGGCTGGCTGCTGATCGGCCATGCGGAACCCCATCCGGCCTTCGCGGGCTGGCTCGATGCGGTGAACCTCCCCGGCACGGTCGCCTATCGCCGTCCGCTCGAATCGGCGTCCCTGCCCGCGCCTCCCGATCCTGCCGAGCCGGCCGGGCTCGAGCGTCCGCCCGCCGCCACTTCCATCGAACCCGGTCCGGCTCTCGAGGCGCTGCTCGCGGTGCCTGCCGGAGACGCCGTCGCCGAAGCGATCCGTCCGGTGCCGGCGGCGAGCGCTCCAACCGTCGTCGACGAGACGGCGGAGGACGTGGCGCGCACGATCCGCATGCTGGCCGATTCCGGCGACACCGGCGCGGCGTGGCGCCTCCTGCGGAACGCGCTCGCCGCGCGGCCGACCGATGCGTCCCTTCGGCTCTACGAGGGCCTGCTCGCGCTCGGGTTCGGCCGCGAGGCCGAAGCCGAGCGGGCCTTCCGCGGTGCGCTCTACCTCGATCGCGGCTACGTGATGGCCCATTACCATCTCGGCCTGCTGCTCGGAGCCCTCGGACGGACCGCCGACGCCCGCCGGGCGCTGGACAATGCGGTCGCCTTGAGCCAAGCGCTGCCGCCGGATGCGGCGTTGCCCGAGGGCGACGGGGCGCGTGCCGGGGAGATCGCCCTGAGCGCGGCGGCGATCCGCGACGGCATCGGAACGGGGGCGGCGTGAACGCAGCGGATCGCCAGATGGAACGGGGCGACGGCCGGCGCGCGCGCGAGGCGGCGCTGCGCGCGGACCGCACGGCCGCCCTCGCCCGGCGCGGGGCGACGGCGCGCGAAGCCGCGCCGGTCGAGGCCCATCTCGTCTGCGCCTGCGGCCCGGAGCGCTTCGGCCTGCCCCTCGCCGACGTCGCGCGGGTGGTGCCCATGCGATCATGCACGCCCGTGCCGGGCGCGCCGCCCGCGATCCTCGGCCTCGTCGCCCTGTCCGGACGGATCGTCAGCGTCGTCGGCCTCGCCCGCGCGCTCGGCCGCCCGGGCGCGGACCGCGTCGAAGGCGGCCATCTCGTCGTCCTTCGCACGGCCGCGACGCCGACCGCGCTCGCCGTCGACCGCGTGCTGGGGCTCGCCCACCTCGCCGAGGCCGCCGCGGCGGAGGGCGGATTCGGCGGCGAAGCGGTTTCGCGCTATGCCGCGGCCGATCCCGGCCCGTCCGGTCTCGGCGACTTCGTCGTCATCGACCTGCCGCAGCTGCTGCGGCGCACCCTGCCTTGAGGCGCGAGACGCGCGCGATCCACGACGCCGCCCGACCCGGAGCATCAGCCGCCTTGTCGATCTCGATCGGAAAACGGATCCTCCTCGGCTTCACGGCCGTGACGGTGGTGCTGATCGCCCTCGGCCTCTACGCGATCGGCCAGATCGGCTCGGTCCGCGACGCCACCGACACCATCGTCGCCCGCGACCTCGCGGTGCTGCGCCAGCTCGACATCCTCGGCAACCAGACGCGCGACCTCGGCATCCTGCGCCGCAACGCGGTGATCGCCACGCTGATGAAGGCGCAAGGGCAGCCCATGCGCGACGAGGACGTCCTCACCACCTGGCGTCGCACGGCCGCATCGACCGACGCGCTCTTCGACGACCTGATCCGCGAGGCCGACGCCTACCGCGCCCGCGCCCTCTCGGTGGATCGGACGACGGCCTGGGACCGCCTGCACGGCGTCCTGAGGCAGGCCGTCGCGATCTATCGTCCGTACCGGGATGCGAGCGAGGCGCAGCTCGTGGCCGCGGTCGGCGGCGACGTCACCGGCGTCGAGGCCCGCAACGCCGAGATCGGCCGCGCCTACGAGGCCACCATCGCCGCCGTCGAGCGCACCCGCGTCGCCCTCGACGAGAGCATCGCCGTGGGCCAGCGCGGGATCGGCGCGATCCACGAGCGCTCGCGGCTCTCGATCCTGCTGACGCTGCTCGCCAGCGTCGTCCTGGCGATCCTCGTCACGATCCTGATCAGCCGCGCGGTGGTGCGGCCGCTGGAGAGCGTGATGGCGTTCGCCGAGACGGTCGGCGGCGGCGACCTATCCCAGACGCTGCAGGTTCGCGGCGGCGACGAGATCGGCCGGCTGTCCCGTGCGCTGAACGGGATGGTCTCGGGGCTTGCGGATCTGGCCCGGACGAACCGTGCGGCGACGTCGGACCTGAACGCGGCTGCGGCCGAGATCCGCGCCTGGGCGCAGCAGCAGGCGTCCTCGGTCGAGGAGCAGCTCTCGGCGGATCACGAGACGGCGACGACGGTTGATGAGATCACCCCTTCGGGCGCGCAGATCACGAATCGGGCCCGGGCAGGGATCACCACCTCCCAGTCTGCGGCCCAGACCTCGCGCCAGGGCCTGCGCGTGGGGCCCGCACCGGCGCGGGGCATGCAATCGAGCCTCGAACAAGCGGTGTCGGG
>NZ_JAKSYR010000137.1:0-1462 GCF_022829705.1 Methylobacterium sp. E-025 | reverse complement strand
GAACCCAGCGGTTCAGGGTGCTATCGTCCACCTCAAGAGTGCGTTCCGGGAATAGCTGCCCCATGTCGCGGTGTCGCGGTAGCTCAGCGAGTAGCGCAGGTACCAGGCGACAGCCTGCACGATCAGGTTGGCCTCGTAGTGCCGGCCTTTGAAGTCAGCTTTGGCGCGCTGCTTGAGCTTGGCAGCGATGGCGGACAGGATAATGGGCAGCCTCCGAAACCGGAGGCGCCTTGCGGGTCATAAGGTCAACGCTGGGTAAACGCAGACACAATCGTGTTTGCGACACGCCCCAGCCCATCCAATCGACAGCCGAGCTGCCGGGCCCGGTCATCGCGACCGGGGCCGGTGCGGCATGGCTCGGCGGCAAGGCGGCAACGATCGGCGGCACGGCAGCGCTCACCGGTACCGCCCTCGGCATGAGCAACGGCATCATCACGGGTGCCTTCACAGCCGGAGCCGCGGCGCTCACGACGGCGGTCCTCGCCCTGCCGGCTGCCCTCACGGCAGCGGCAGCGCTGACGATGACCTATGACCAGGGGAACAAGATCGCCATCCAGGAGGGGTCGCAGGCCTTCATCGGCAAGTCGGATGCCGGCGAGGCCCCGGCGCTCAACCCGATGCAAGGGCTCGTGCCGAAAGACCCGCCATTCCAGAAGTACCTACGGACCCCGTTCTCGGGCACGTTCGGGAATTGGGAAGGGTCGCTACCGCCGGGCACGGCCGGGATGCCGGCTTCGGTGCCTGCGCGCCTGCCCGGCCTCAATGGCCTGGTCGGGCCGCGACCCTCGGAGGCTCCCAAGTCGGAGGTCATGGTGCGCCAGCCGGGTTTCGGCCCGGCGACGCCCAAAGATCCCGCCGATGGCAGCGCAGCGACAGGAGGCAGCTCCGGCCGCATCCAGCGCGGCGCCCGTCCCGGATGCGGGCAAGATGCAGGAAGCGACTGCAGCTCTTGCCTCGTACAAGGCCGAGCTGATGAACGTGAAGTCGGAGCTGGCTGCGAGCGCGAGCCTCGATCCCCCGGGGGGCGGCGGGCTTAAGGCACGGAAGGCCGAACTCGAACACATGATCGAGGGCGTCCAGGCGAAGCTGACGGCGCTCAACGGGGAGACGATCGCGCCAAAGGTCGAGACCGGTGCGCTCGAAAACCTTCACGTCCGAGCAGGCGAGCTGAAGGATGCCTTGCAGGTAGCCGGCGGCATCACAGTCGCCCCGCAGGCCTCGCCGGCCGGCCTCTCAGGAACGCTCGCAGTCGCGAAGGAGCTGTTGACCACCTTGCAGGCGATCCCGGTGGTGGTCTCCGCGTCGAACGGCGCTCTCGCGCGGGCTAGGTCGCGGACTCATAAAGTTCGCAGCCAGACCCGGACGGCAGCGAGTTTGACGCTGGCGAGGAAGTTGTCGGGATCCTTGTCGTAGCGGGTGGCGACGGCGCGGAAGTGCTTGATCTTGCTGAAGAAGCGCTCGA
>NZ_JAKSYR010000134.1:0-19873 GCF_022829705.1 Methylobacterium sp. E-025 | reverse complement strand
CGAGGCGATGCGGCAGGCGGTGCGCGAGATGGTGCGCCACGTCTGCGCCCGCACCGGGCTGACCCGCAACCAGGCCTACATGCTGTGCTCGCTCGCCGGAAACCTGCGCATCACCCAGACGGTCGACGGCAACAAGGGCGTTCACATGCTCATGCCCAAGACCGCCCTGACGACCAAGGCCTGAACGGGGCCATCACCGCGCGACCCGCGCGGGCGACCGTCACGGTGCGGGTCGTCCGCGCAGGTCGTCCGCGCAGGTCTTGCGTGGAGATCTTCCGCGCAGGTTGATCGCCGATCACAGGCCGGGTCCGCTCGCGACCGATCGGGGTCGAGAACCTCGAAACGCGGGGACCGTGCCGCGTCGGCCGGATCGCGCCGACGGTGGGAGGCGGGCGTTCTCCGGAGGTTCCCGTGTGCGGTCGCGAGGTAGATGCGGGTCCGACGTCCCGCGCTCGCGATCTTCGCGGCTGCCGGCTGCGCCGCGAGCTGCCGACCGAGGTCGCAGCGCCGGGCGCCCGACACCCGACGCGAGCGTCCCACCGTTCGCCGTCCTTTTCAGAGGTGAAGAGGGGGAGCTGTGGAAGTAGAGGTGCGATTGGTCGCAGAGATCTGCCACACCGCCGGAACTCCTGTGGCCTGCGCGCCTTCAGACAGGACACGAGCGAGGGCACCATGAGTGACGACACAGCGACCAAGACGGAGGCCATCGGCGCTCAGCCGCCCGGTCATCCGCTCGATCCCTCAAAGGCGCCGCCGCCCCTGGCTGAGAGCGCGGGACCAACCTCGCCCGGGTTGCCCGATCCAAAGCCAGACCGCACGCCTGAGAGCGGCGGTTACGACGGCAAGCCGCCGTCCACTAGCTCGAGCAACTCGAAGGGCGGCTATGGGGCAGGTTGAGGCACGGAGTAGGTTCGCGACTCAAAGTCGTGAACCTGGCAGGTGAGGCGAGATCCGCGTCAGTTGCGTTCCTGAGAATTGGAGCACGGGAACGCAGCCCATGGTAGAGTCTAAGGCGCGAGCAGCCGTGTTGGTCGTAGAGGACGAGCCAGTCCAGCTCATGGCGATGGTCGCGGCACTGGGTGATGCCGGCTTCGAGGTGGCCGAGGCAACAGGCGTAGATGCTGCGGTTGCTCATCTCGACGCTCGACCCGAGATTGTCGCGATGATTGCGGACGTGGATCTGGCCGGCGAGCCGTTGACCGGGTTCACGTTAGCGAAAGCGGTCGCGGCACGATGGCCGGAGGTCGCGATCCTCATCGTATCCGGGTTGGCGTCGCCGACCGAGGATCAGCTGCCGATGGCTGCACAGTTTATGCGCAAGCCGTTCTCAGACGAAATGTTGGTCAAAGCCACGCGACGGATCATATCGGCGCGCGGCATGGAGCTTTGAAGGTCGCCTCGTCGGTTCGCCGATCGAGGCGACATCGAGCTACGCTGCTCAGGCGGCTGCGCGACCTGGCCGGCCCAAACCAATATTTTTTGCGAGAGCAGACCGGGCCTCCGAGTACGAGGCGGCCGTCGTCGGATAATCGTCCGGCAGTCCGAACTTCGCCCGGTAGCCGCGCGGGTCGAGCCCATGCTTCGTGAGGTGTCGCTTCAACGTCTTGTATGATTTTCCGTCGATGAAGCTGACGAGCCCGTCGGGCCGGATCGACTTGCGGATCTGTGCCGCGGTGGGCTTCTCAACTTCTTCGTCCGGGGTGCTGACACCACCAGCCGCTGTCACGCTCGCGATGCCATTGAGGGTCGCATGAACGGTGCGGATCAAAGCGGGAAGTTCAGTTGCCGGCACGCGGTTGTTGGACACGTAAGCCGCTACCAGTTCGCCCGCCATTGCGAGCATGTCAGGGTTTAACCCCAGGTTTTCTTGCGTCACTTCGATTATCCTGTATGTACGCGACTGGCGTGAGATCTACCGATCTCTCGTCCAAATCAAGGCATGACTCGCACAAGATCGTGCGATCCTGCCGTGACCTGTACGCATGATCGACGGATAAGGTTTCCAGGAGAAGGCAGCCCGGCGCCCCATCGGGGCGGTCCCAGCTGCTTTCACCACGCTCCGCGGCAGTGCGGCGTCACTCAAGGTGCAGCCGTGGAGAAAGACTTCATCCGGAAAATGCGGTCAGCCGGGGCCGATGCGCATTAAAAAAGCCCCGGCCGCGTCTGCGGTCCGGGGCTCATTATCATGCGCAAGCCTGCGGCTGCTGTTCAGTACCCGTAGCCGTAGTACCCGCCGCACGAGCCTGGGCCATACCCATAGGCGCCGTACCCGTACGTGCCACCGTAACCGCAGTTTCCGTAGTAGCCGCCTAAGCCGTAGCCGACGCCCAGGCCAAGACCGACGCCCGCCAGACCGTAGCCAAGTCCCCGACCATAACCGCCGCGACCGTAGCCACCCGCGAAGCCGCGGCCGGCAAACCCACGTCCGACAAAACCGCCGCGGGGTGTGCCCTATACCGCCGCGAAAGCCGCCGCCGCCGAAGCCGCCACGGAAACCACCGCCACCGCCGTGGAAGCCGCCACCGCCACCGCCGAAGCCGCGGGCATCAGCGGTCACCGGCGTGAAAGCCAAGGCTGCAATCAGAGCCGTTGACGCAAAAGCAATTTTCTTCATTCCGTGAACTCCATAGCCGACCCATCAGAATCGGCCTGTTATAAAGGAGCAACTGCTAGACCTTGCGATAGTTCTCGCGACAGCGTGTCCTACGACACACGAAAATGTATCGGAGTGTTTCTTAGGGCTTCGCTTGGCTTTGGCGTTCAAAGCTTGGTCTTAGGGCCTGATGGTGTCGCGGTTGGCTCCACCGTCGGATGCGCGATCCGTAATCGGGTTGGGATGGCACCCAAATGAGGAGATGCATAACGCTCAAGCGACGGGAGTTCCTTTGGCACGACATAGTCCCCCCGCCGATGCGCTCAGCTCGGATATGACAGTGAGTTCGACCGGAATTTCGTAAAGCGGAGGTGCGTTTCCTATGCGTATGCCTTGACGATCTACCTCATCGGGTGGAGCGGTGGATCCTCTTGATGGAAGGGATCGTCGTGGACGAAAAACTCGAAGCTCAACCCTATAACTTCATCGAACTCGCCGCCGACCTCGTCGCGGCTTACGTGTCGAACAACAACGTGCCGGTGTCGGAGTTGCACAATGTGATCGCCAGCGTGCATGCGGCTTTGTCCGGTCTCAGCAATGGGGCGGCTGCTGAACCTGCCGGCCCCGAGAAGCCGACCGCGGCACAGATCCGTAAGTCGATCACGCCGGACGCGCTGATCTCCTTCCTCGACGGCAAGCCCTACAAGACGCTGAAGCGTCACCTGACCGTGGCCGGCCTGACGTTGGAGCAGTACCGTGCACGCTACGGTCTGCCGTCGGACTATCCGTCGACCGCCGCAAGCTATTCCGCTCAGCGGTCCGAGCTGGCGCGCTCGCTTGGCCTTGGCCAGCAGAGGCGTAAAGCAGCTCCCAAGGCTGCCGCGGCCGACGAGACAGTCTCCGAGGCGCCCAAGACCCGTGGTCGGAAGCCCAAGGCCGCAGGGGCGTCCGGGGCGGCTCCGAAGGCACGTGGGCATAAGAAGGTCGCCGGGACGGCCTGAGGCCGCTCAGCGCCCCGTTCCGGCACACCGCGGCATCCGTCGCGGTGATGTGCTTCTAACCGACTCCTGCCATCCTACACCCGGGCCACGTTGCGTATCGGCCTCGCTGGTGAGATCCGGGGTTCCCCCGTCCCGTGAACCGATCGGGGCGGGGCTGAACCGTCTGCTCCCGTGTGAAGGCTCGAAGTCTTCAACAGCATTGTCTTGCAAGGCAGCCCTCCCGTGCGCGCAGGCAACTGAGCGAAGCGTTGCACGTTGGGAATGGCGCTGTGTGGCGCTTGAGGCATCCCATGTTGTTGATCGCGTCCCTTGTCGCCGGCACCTTCGTGCTCGCGAGTTCCTTCTCCCTGATCGCCGTCCTGACGGACTGAAGACACACTTGCGCCGCTCGGGATCAGGCGGCCGGGCAGAGTCGGCTCACACCTCAACTGCCCGGCAAGCTTTCCGCAAAATCGTCCGGCACCTCGCCGAACTGGCCAAGGATCGTCGCGCCCTCCAACTCCCCGGCCTCATCGTCGGCGACGATCTTCAGTGCCGCGATGCCGGACATCGCCTCGGCCGTCTTTACCGCGCCGTTCTCGGTCGGCGCCACCTCGCGGTCGCCGGGCACCAGGCGCTTCCGCTCGATGATGAAGGTCTGCCCCACGAACGTCGTCTTCGCGCCGATGGTGCGTCCCCTCAGCCTTGTCTCGGCGGTCGATTGTCGAGCACGTCCCTAAACGGCTTCGAGAGAACGTGCCGGCCCGTTCCATCGTAGACCTCAACCGTCCAAGTCGACCAATCGCGTCGCGTGCTGCCAAGCATCACGTCCAGGACGACGCGCTCGGCATGCGCGCGCATCAGCGCCCAGGGTCGGCAGCCGCTTGCCCAGCCGATCGGCGATGAGGTCGTGCCCGTCCGTGCAGTGGAAGCGGTAAAGCGGTGTCGGCATTGGCCTTCTACCCCGCCCTCCACAGCATCCCACCGCTTCGCGCCCGGTTGTGATCGCCATGGTTGAACCGTCGATCCGCTTACTGTCTGTTCCTTGTATGTTCTTGGACAACTCGGAGCACCGATGCACCCCCAACCCTACGAACCGCCTGTGGAGATCCGTTCAACCGAGGCCGAGGCGATCGCATGGGCCTACCGGCTGGTCGCATGCGGCGACGCCTGGGCCGCGCTGGTCCGGGCGATCGAGGACGCGCTGTCCGACCTTGCGGAGGCCGAGCGCCGGACCGAGCAACGCGACCGGCTGATCTCGTACGGCTACGTCCGAGCTGGCGTGGCCGCGGCGCCGGCGAGCGACGCCGCGTGAGCCCCTACGCGGTCGATGAACTGATCCTCGGCAGCACGGATGCCGTCCGCGTGCCGGTCATCGGGCAAGCACTCTGCGCCGGCTTCCCGTCGCCCGCCGACGACTTCCTCGAAGGCGCGCTCGAGCTGCCGCGCTGGCTCGTGCCGAACCCGCCGGCCACCTTCCTGATGCAGATCCGCGGCGAGAGCATGCGCGGCGCCGGCATCCACGACCGAGACCTCGCCTGCATCGACCGCAGCCTCCGGGCCGAGGACGGCAGCGTCGTCGTCGCGGTGGTCGACGGGCAGCTCTCGTGCAAGCGCTACCGGATGGCCGGCAACCGGGCCCGCCTCGACTTCGACAACCCGGAAATGCTGGCGTTTGCCGTCGACGAGTACGGCGAGGTCGAGATCTGGGGCGTGCTGCGCTTCTCGATCCGCTGGCACCTCGCCCGCGGGCGACTGTCGTGAGTGGTCCGGCGCCGCGGCTGCGCGACCGGATCGGCGGAGGGCGCGCCATCGCGCTCATCGACGGCAACAGCTTCTACTGCTCGTGCGAGCGCGTGTTCGACCCGAAGCTTTCCGGCGTGCCGGTGATCGTGCTGTCCAACAACGACGGATGCGCCATCGCCAGGACGGCCGAGGCCAAGGCGCTCGGCATCCGCATGGGCGAGCCCTGGTTCAAGATCCGGGAGATGTGTCGGGTGAAGGGCGTGCGGGTGTTCTCGTCGAACTACACCCTCTATGGCGACATGAGCGCCCGGGCGAACGCGGTCTACCGCGACTTCTCCTCCATGGTGGAGATCTACTCGATCGACGAGAGCTTCCTCGACCTCTCGGACGTGCGGGCCGATCGCCGCGTCGCATTGGCCCGCGATCTGCGCGCCACGGTGCGCGCCTGGACCGGCATCCCGACCTGCGTCGGCATCGGCCCGACCAAGACGCTGGCCAAGCTCGCCAATCACATCGCCAAGCGCATCGCGCCGCTCGACGGCGTCTGCGACCTCACCGATCCGGGCGAGTACGACCACTGGCTCTGCCGCATCCCGGCCGGCGAGGTCTGGGGCATCGGCCGCGCCTCGCTCGCCAAGCTCGAAGCCATGGGCGTCGACAGCGTGGCCGATCTCGCCGACCTCGACCCCCGCCCGGTGCGCAAGGCGCTGACGGTGGTGGGCGAGCGCATCATCCACGAGCTGCGCGGCCTGTCGTGCCTGCCGCTCGGCGCGCTGCCGGCCCAGCGCAAGGGCTGCGCGGTGACCCGCTCGTTCTCGACCCGGATCGAGGACCGCGCCACGCTGGAGCAGGCGGTCTCGGCGCACGCCACGCGGCTCGGCGAGAAGCTCCGGCGCAAAGGCCTCGGCACGAACCACGTCTCGGTGTTCTACCATACGAGCGAGCACGACCGCGGCGCGCTGATGCGCTCGGTCTCGACCACCGTGACGCTGCCGGAGGCGACGAACGACACGCTGGCCCTGATCAAGGCAGCGCGGCTCGGCGTCGCCAAGACCTGGCGCGAGCCTGGCGCCCAACCGTGGCGGTTCAGCAAGGCCGGGATCGTGACCACCGACCTGATGCTGCTCGACGCCAGCCCACGCGCCCTGATCGGGCAGCTCGACCGCGCGCGCTCCGGGCCGCTGATGGCGGCGATCGACCCCTGCAACGCCCGCTTCGGCCGCGGCAGCGTCGTTCCGGCCCGCGCCGGCCTCGTCGGGAAGCGGACCTGGAGCACGAAGTTCGAGATGCGCACGCCGCGCTACACGACGCAGGTCGGCGAGCTGCCGATCGCGGTGGCCGGCTGATGGAGCGCCTGTGTGACTTGCGCGGGCGCCGGCTCGTCGTCGAGTGCCCGCCGTGCAAGCGGCGCGGCACTTACGACTTGGCTCGCCTCCGGCAGCGGTTCGGCGAGCACGCCGACCTCTACGACGTGTATCTCCGTCTGACCCAGACGTGCGGTCATCAGCAGGCGGCAGGCACCCGGCAGCCGAACCAGTATGGCCGGACGTGTCGCGCTGCGATCGGCGTCGAGGGCGGGGACGGGCGCACGGGCTTGCCGTCGCGCACCTGAGCAACGCCCTATGCCGGGATGCGCAACCTCGACCGCCTCGCGGTTGGCAGCTACGATCTCGTCCTCGACGGCGTGATCGTCGGCAGTGTGGTCCGGGAGGTCTCGGCCGATGGCGGTCATCGTGCCTGGCACGTGGAGCTGCTCGACGACCCGCCGCCTGATCGCCGCCCGAGCCCATTTCGTAAGATCGAGCACACCTCTCCTACGCTTGATGCCGCGACGGCATAGCTCGGCGGCGCGGTGGTCTCAGGTTCTCTTGAGGCAGCGTAGCGCACGGAGGGGAGGATCGGGCTGAGCCTCGGCATCGTCCTCTCGGCGGTCTTGCGCAACGCCGGGGTGCAGCGCGATCCAACTTCCAAAGGATGAGACCCCTTTGCCTCGTTCTTCCCCGGCTAGGCCCCGCTGGGCCCGGCCGAGGCGGGATCATCACGTCGCAGCCACAGCGTTGCTAGGCAAGGTCAACGACGATATCGCCCAGTTCGTCCTTGAGGCAGGCGTGGACGCGACGCAGCCATAGCTGGGCTTCAGCTTCGCCGGCTCTGGCCTCCTCGGCTTGCTTCTCCGCGAGCTTGGCTCGGGCTTCCGACAGACGGGCGAGTTCGTCGGCCTTGTCGGCTCGCAGTGTCGCAGCCTTGGCTGCCGCCTCCGCAGCTTGCGCACGCCGCTCGGCATCCTCGGTCTGCTTCACGCTCCGCCGGATGATCGACTGGGAGCGAAGCGAGACTTCCTGAGCAAAATCGCGTGCCCTGCGTACACGCGCTCCGACATCTCGGATTAGGTCGAGCGCGGCGGGCCAATCGACGACTGTCGGCTCGGCAAACGTCTCCTGCGAACCCGGCATGCTGGGCTCGGCGAAAAGGGGCACGACCTTCTTGCCCGACGTCACGTCGGCAGCCCATTTCGTGCTGCTGCGCGCAGCATCGCTGGGTTCGGCCTCGTCTCCGTCCTGGCGCGCATCGACGGTCCGGCGCTGAGCGTTGATCGACATCAGGCGGTCCGCTTCGCAGACGCTTCGACACTGAACTCGTTCGCGATCGTGTCGTAGACCCGCGACAGCCACTCTTCCGCGATGCGCGCGCGCTCCTCCGCCGCCTTCACACGCTCGTCGGCAGCATTGAGCAACACGTCGGCGCGGCTCTGGATGTCGGCGGTTCGCGCTTCGGCAGCGCGAACCCGTTCAGCGGCCAGCTTGAGATCCTCGCGGGCGCGTTCCAGCAGCTCCTGGACCCGCTGCTCTTGTTCCTGCGCCTGGGCCTCGACCTCGCGCGCATGGGTCGCCGCATGCCGAACGCGGTCGATCAGCAGCGACCAGTCCTGCGGCGACGACCGGCGCGTCGGCGGCTGGCCGCCGCCGATGTCATCGAGGGGGCCGACCAGCCGCAACACCTTCGAGAGCTGAGCGTCGGACCCCGGTTCGCCGACCGGGACGTCCAGCGGCGAGAGGCTTTCCCAAGAGAACTTCTTCGCCGGGTCCATTGGACTATCTCACTATTTGCTTAGGCTCGGACCACGCCAGCCTGCTCAGTTAACAGAGCGTTCGCAATGGTTAACAGAAGCTTAACGCAGTGGCTATCGCTGATGTCGCGGGCGTTCGCGTCGTCGGCGTTGTCAACTTAGTCGAAGGCGACCGCCATCCACTGCAGCAAAGCGTTCTCGACGGCTCGCTCCAGCCGGCCTGCGTGAAGTCGCTATGCTTAGGATGGCTTGGTACTGAGCGCCCCTTGAAGGCATTCACAGAACCGAAACATAGAGGCAGAAGCCTTCGCCTCGCTGTGTCGGGTTTGCCACAAAGCGGGCTTAAGTGGATCGGTCCGTTTCGAGGGCCGCCGCCGGCGCCCGTGGCATCCGCTTGCGGGCGTCCGTTCCGCCGGCCGCCCCGGTGACCTCGACGGGGGCTCTGCGTCGCTTGGGACGGCTGACAGCCGGCGCCTGCTCACCATCAACGGCAGCTCCCTTGTGGCCGAGATCGTCATCGCGCGACGTGGGCGCCGCCGCCGCAGATGTCAGCGCGATCGCCCACTGTACATCTGAAAGCATTCAACGCTCCTTATAGGAAAAAAACGAACAACCCATCCATGAGAGGACGAAATCTCATCCGAAAATTTCTGCGCGCATTCGACTAGACGTTGAAACTGGACGCTTGAACGAGCTTGAATCAAAAAACAACGCTCGATGTCAATCCGAATGTTCCCGCCGCATTTGGGATTCGCCTTTAATAGATTTGCGTGATATAAATCTACTTATGCCTATAATAGGCATTTAATGCGTATAGGATCGTCTTCGCGATGGCATGGTCATCTTTTCGGAACGTGCTGTCATCGCCGTCGACTGGCTCGTCGCTGAAGGATGCGCCGGTCGATGAGGTATCGAGACAGCCCAAGCCTGACATCGCCCTGCCCAAAGTGAACCTCGATGCGTTCGATAGCGCAATAAAACGGACGAGCGCCGCGCGCGCGGAGAAGCCATTGTCTCTCGACTCGATCGGCCAGCGCGATGAGGTCGTAAGGCAGCGCATCAATGCGATGATGGATCGCCTGGAGGACTTGAGGACATTGGAGGAAGATTTCTCTTCCATTCTCGAGCCGATCATCAGTATTAGCGATGAGCTGCCTCGCGCAAGCATGCGCATCGCCGAACTCGAGACGTCGCTTGCGCAGGAATTCCAATCGAGCCGAACGATCAGGCTCGAAGTCGCGGAGCTTCTCACCCGGTCGGCCGGTCTGGCGACCGAGCTCTCCGATGCCCTCGCGCGAGCCGATCGATCTGAGAACCAGTTGCGCGCCGCCGACGCTACGATCGCCGACCAGCGTGTCGAGATCCGCGACAAAGCGCTCTCCATCGAAAACATGGAGCGGCAACTCTTCGCTGAAGCCGAACAGGTGAAGGCTTTGAGCGGCGAGAACAAAGCCCTGCGGCTGGAAGCACAGGCCGCCGACAGCGCGCTCGCGCGATCGGAGCATGAGCTGCTCGGCGCCCGCGAGAGCCTTGGTGTCCTCGATGCGGACAACCGCCGCATGACGACGCTCAACGAGGAGCAGGCCGTCCAGCTCTCGGAACTGGAGAGCCGCCATCGAAGCTTGGAGGCTCTGGCCGACGTGGAGCGCCATCGCTTGCGGGCTGCCGAGAGCCAGCTCGCGAGCGAGGTCGCCGCGCGAGAAAGGAACGAGGCTCAACACGAGACGGACCTCAGCTTCTTGCGGACCGAGCGCTCCGGGTTGGCCATGAAGCTCGAAGCCGCGACCAATCGAGCGGAATCGAACGAGCAGCTGCTCGGCCAGGCACGCAACCAACTCCGTGAGAAGGATGAGGCGCACAGGATCGCGGATCGCAATTTCAAAGAGGCTAGCATCGCGCGTACCACTGCGGAGAGGCGCTTGGACTCCCTTCAGACCGATCTGGCGCGTCAGACCGAACGGTTCCTCGACATGCAGCGGTTGCGCGGTGAGCTCGAATCGCGCTGCGACATGCTCGGCAAGGCGCTGGCGGCTCGAGAGGCGGCGGTCGAGCAAGCCGGCATTCGCAACGCTGCCCTCGTCGAGCGCATCGAGCAGATGACCCATCGTCAGGAAGCGGCGCGCGCCGAGTTCGAGTTGGCAAACCGGCGGTTGACGGAGGACTTGCAGAACGAGCGCTCGGAGCGCGCTCTGGTCCAAGGCGCCTTGGACATCGCCCGGGAAACGCGTGTATCGCTTCAGAAGCAGTACGAAGTCCTCAAACGCTCGGGCCGAGGATGGCGGGCCGGGGAAGAGGATGCGTCTCCGGTTGGTGCCGAGCCAACGTCGGAGCCCGTCAGCAACGTCCGGCCGTTCAACGCAGCCGTTCAAAATTAACGATCAAATATTCATTGCGGAACAAGGTTTAGGATGAGCGATCCCGCCTCCAAAGACATGCCGTTCTCTACGGGTCAGTCGATGATGCTTCGTGCATGGCAATCGAACGCGACGAAGCCTGGAGAAAAGGTCGTCAGCTTCCTCCCCTCATCGGAAGGTGGGTCTGGAGCAATGTCGGCAAACCCGGAGAATGCAGGAGGGCCGCCCCTGAGGGAGTGGTCGGCCGCCGTCGATCTCATCGAAGAGGCGAGCGAAGCGATCCGCATCGGTGAGCAGCGAGCTGCGGAATTGGAAGCCCAGCTTACGCATGTCACCACCCAGGCATCGGAGGAGATGCGCCGGCTGAATCAGCAGATTTCGCTCACGGAGCAGAAGCTTTCTCGTGCCGAGGAGCGCGCGCGTCTGGCCGAAAGCCGGGCCCACGAAGCTGAGGCGTGGCTCGTCCGGCTTCACGACGCGGCAATCACGGCTTTCGGATCGAGGGCCGCACAGAAAGCCGCGTCCCTCGATGGCGAACCCTCTGACTGAATCGGACTCGGTGCAGTGTTCAGGTCGGACCCGACGTCCTCGTTTACGGCTACTTCCGCCGATCATGCTCAGGTGGGCTCGTCGAGCCTTGCTACACCGTTGCATTTTGCCAAGGTCAATCCGGGTGTCGTCCTTGAACTGATTGCGCAGGCCGAGACAGAAATTACCAGTTTCGAGCTTTGGCGCAACAAGATCCATTCTGATGCGTGCTTGCTGCTCGCTCGCATCAAGCAGGAACGCCTGGATTACGCTACGCAAATCAGGAACCTGGACCATGAGGTCAGGGTTTTACAGGAGAAATCCACCGAGGCAGAGCGTGTCGCCTATATGGCGCTCGTTGAGCTGGACGGCGCACTCCGTCTCTGCGAGATGGCAAATGCAAGAATTCTAGAAGCTGAAGAAAGGGCAGAAGCTGCCGAGAGGCGCGCTGAAAGCGCCGAAGGTTGGCTCGAGAAGGTACAGGCCGCCATTACGTTCGATTTGATAGATCAGCCGCGCGAGCGCCATGGCGGCGAATGAACGCTTCATCAAATTAAGAGATTTATACAAAAACTATCATTCGTCTCTATCTTGCCTGTGGTCATTTTGAAGGCCGACATCAGATAACGTGTTTTAAGGCTGGCTTCTCTGAAAATTCTCTCACGATAGTTTCCTGGACCCGCGCCAGCCACTCCTCGGAGATACGCGCACGCTCCTCGGCCGCCAGCAGTTTTTCGTCGGCAGCCTTTAGCAAGGCGTCGGCACGGCTCTGGATATCGGCAGAGCGTGCCTCGGCAGCTCGGACACGCTCAGCGGCATCCCGGACATCCTGCCGGACACGGTCGAGCAATGCCTGAACGCGCAATTCCTGTTCCTGAGCCTGCGCTTCAATATCACGAGCATGCTGGGCCGCCTGACGAACCCGTTCGATTGGTTTTGACCAATCCTCAGGTGGCGAACGAGGGTCGGAGGTAATCTCCGTTCCAACGCTGTCGAAGTGACTGACAAGCGGTAGCACCTTCGTGATATAAGTGCCGACAGCATCCCCTTGATTAGACGCATCGAGAGCTGAGAGGTATCCGAAAGGGAATCTCTTCACCGGTTTCATGGAGCTCCTTGGCGCGACGCGGGCGCCATTTAGATAGGCGGCGATTATTAATGATAGTAAATTTAAACTATCTAGTGTCCGGTTTGCAAGTCACGGCGTCCTAGCTCCGGCCGATCTCCACACAGCTCTCCCAGCCTTGTGCCGTGCCAAGGCCTTCCGCTGCCGATGGAGCTTGACCTTCAGCATGGGACCCCAGCGCCACGCGTTCTCGATACCGTGCAAGACCCTTTCCTGTTCGCGCATCGATCGGCCAACTCGACCGCAAGCGCTCCCGGCCGCTGATGGCGGCGATCGACGCCTGCAACGCCCGCTTCGGCCGCGGCAGCGTCGTCCCCGCCCGGGCTAGACTCGTGAGGAAACGGACATGGAGCACGAAGTTTGAGA
Source organism: Methylobacterium sp. E-025 (assembly GCF_022829705.1). NCBI lineage: Bacteria > Pseudomonadati > Pseudomonadota > Alphaproteobacteria > Hyphomicrobiales > Methylobacteriaceae > Methylobacterium > Methylobacterium sp. E-025. The sequence continues at coordinate 7,113 of NZ_JAKSYR010000134.1, read as the reverse complement.
TGCGGACGCCGCGCTACACGAGCCGGGTCGGCAAGTTGGCGATGGCGCACGCGCGACCGGCGGTATGGCGGGCCGTCGCAGCAGGGTCGTCTTGTCGTGAAGTGCACACCTTTGAGGTGGCGTCCCGGGGGTACTGAGTATAGTCGGAAGCGAGAGAATCCGCGCCAGCTCATCCCGGTCTTCCCGCATAGGGCGGCCGTTGCCGGGACGATATCCATGGTGCGGATCGTCCCCCAATCCTCTACGTCTGCCCTTGCAACCTCTGATCGTCCTACTTTATCGGGCAGCTTGTGACGTAGGAGATAAGGATGCCCGACTTGAGGGGGCTGCCCAGGCTGCTGTGCCATCACGTTGCCGCGGCATGCGTTGCCGCTGCGCTCGCTACGCCGGCTGTAGCCGTGACTCCGGTCACGCCGCTCGAGGTGGAGAGCTGCGATGCATTCCTGACCGCATACGCCCAGTGTGCCGCAAGCCTCGGCGTGCCCGAGAGCGTTCGTCCCAACATCCGTCAGGGGATCAACACGCTGCGCGACACCTTCCGCGACACGCTCGCCCGCAACGGGACCGCTCGCCCAACGGTCGCCTACCAGTGCGCTCAGGCGCACGAGGCCGTGTGCAAGAGCATGGTCGATGCATTCAAGTGCGACTTCCCCGCCCTACCGCCCGCATCGCTGGTGCTGCTGCAGACGCCACCGGCAGCGATGGTCGCTCGTCCAGTCGAGCGTGCTGGAGATCCATCCATGGGGGGCGACGGTCTCGGACCCGAATCGGCCGGACCGGATGGTGTTCGACCTGGATCCGGGCGACGGCGTCGCGTGGGACGATCTCGTCGCCGGCGCGGTGGAGGTGCGCGAGCGGATGTCGGCTTCGGGCCTCGCCAGCTTCGTGAAAACCACCGGCGGCAAGGGGCTGCACGTCATCGTGCCGATTGAGCCGAAGGTCGGCTGGGACGAGGCGAAGGCCTTCGCGAAGCGCATCGCATCCGAGATGGCGAAGGACGTCCCCGACAGCTTCGTCGCGACCGTGTCGAGGAAGGCCAGGGAGGGACGGATTTACGTGGACTACCTGCGCAACCAGCAAGGCGCGACCGCCGTCGCGGCCTTCTCCACCCGGGCGCGCCCCGGGGCGCCCGTATCCGTTCCCATCGATTGGAACGAACTTCCGTCGCTCGGCTCCGGGGCGCGCTTCGACGTTACAAGCCTGCTGGGGCGCCTGTCCGCATTACAGCGCGATCCCTGGACTGGGTTCGAACGCGCGGCTCGTCCGCTCGAAGTTGCTGGGCGCCGACCCCGTCGACGGACCTCGTAGGCGAAACCTGACGCTTGGTACCCATTCACGAGGGGCGTTTGGGCTGGCGACCAGACTTTGGTCCTTCGTCCCGAAGCGGATGTTCCACCGTCGACCCAAACTCGCCGCTCAAGGCTGCTCGCGCCGGGCCCGAAAGCGGTCATTCGACCAACTGCCGTCCTTGCAGCAGCGAACCCAATAATGGCCGTTCGCCCGTCCGCGGCCGCGTTCGAACCGAAAAAGAAGTGCCTCGGCCGGGTGCGGTCATTCGATCGCTATCGGCGTTTCGTTCAGGAGGCCTGGGACATCCTGCCGGATCGCGTAACGATGCGTGCGAGCGACATCACGCTCTGGATCAGTGCCGATTTGGTCCAAGAGCCCTACCAGCATGGGCAGATCCAGAGCTTGGACACAGTCAGGAAGCGATCAAGGAGCTGGTGTACCGCAAGCGATATTTCGTGAGCGATGGCGACGACGACGAGGATGCGGCGGAGGAACGAGCAAGGTGTCTTAGAAGAGACCTATCTTCCTTCTTCCCCTAGCGGATACTGAGACCAGTATCATCCCCTGCACGCCGGGTAAGAAAACATGTGGCTCTCCGACGAAGCCAGGCCCAATCGAAACGACGCCCTGTTCGCTCGACGAAGATCCCGCGAATGTCCCTGAGCGTGAAGGGGTTAAGCCGCCGCTGGCACCTTCCGTTCGCAGGCAGGCTCAAGAGGGCTGTTGCTCGGGGATAGGTCTGTTCTCAGCATACAATTGTCGGCAGCGATCCAGGCAGGATTAAGGATCGATTAAGCCGCCGTGAGCGAGACATCGCGTAAATGTTGGTTTCAAAAATGGTGGATCGCCCGATCCTGGAGTTCACGCTGATGAACACCCCCTTGTTGCGATCTTCCAATGAGGCCGAGCGCCTTGCCGCCCTGCGTGACCTGAACATCCTTGATACCGCACCGGAGACCCAGTTCGATGCGATCTGCCGTACGGCGCAGGTCTTGTTCGGAATGCCGATTGCCCTGGTCTCGCTCCTCGACGAAGACCGCCAGTGGTTCAAGGCGCGCTGCGGGCTGAGCCACGACGCAACGTCCCGGGACGTCGCATTCTGCAACCATACCATCCAGGCCGACGAGGTCCTCATCGTCGAGGATGCCCGTGACGATGCCCGGTTCAAGTCGAACCCCCTGGTCACGGGGGAGCCGGGCATCCGCTTCTATGCCGGCGCACCGCTGATCCTGAGGTCCGGCATCCGCGTCGGATCACTCTGCATCATCGACACCGAGCCGCGACGCTTCTCGAGCGAGCAGGGCCGCCAGCTCCGCGACCTGGCCGAGGTCGTGACCGCGAACCTGCGCGTCTACCAGGATCGTACCGAGCATCGCCGCGTGGCGGCGACGCTGGCGGATACCGATGATGCGTTGCGCGACGCCCGATCCCGCTACGCCTCACTCGCCGATGCCCTGCCGCAGATGGTGTGGACCGTCTCGCCCGAGGACCGCGTCACCGCCTACCGGAACGCGAGCTTCCGTGCCTACTACGGCGAGGCCGACGGTTCGCGCGGCCGGGCCCACAGCCGCAATCATCCGGGTGACGTCGACCGCATGTCGAGCGCCTGGGAGGCCGCGGTCTCGAGCAAGCAGGCTTTCGAACTCGAAGGTCGCCTCAGGCGGCATGACGGCGACTACCGCTGGCACCGGATCGTCATGATCCCGCTGAAGCGCAGCGGAGAGGTGATCGAGTGGCTCGGTACGGCGCTCGATATCGACCACATCATCGCGGCACAGACCGCGCTGAAGGCGACCGGAGACCTCCTGCGTCTCGCCCAGGAGGCGGCCGAGGCGGGCATCTGGGAGTGGGACATGCGCGACGACGTCGTCCGGCTCTCATCGATGAGCGCCCGCATGCACAACCTTCCGGTACCGGTCGGCCAGGACGCGATGGAGATCCCGCTGGCCGATTGGAAGGTGCAGGTCCATCCCGACGACCTTCCTAAGGTCTGGGACGAGGTAAAGCGCGCCATAGCCGATCGGACCACGTACAGCTGCGAGTTCCGCATTGCCAATCCTGCGGTCCCGGCCGAACCGCGATGGATGCAGTCTTTCGGTCGCATGCTCGACGACGCGGCCGGCGAGCCCGTCCGCTGCGTCGGCCTCCAGATCGACATCACGGATCGAAAGGTCTCCGAGGCGCGCATCGCCCACGTCGCGAGTCACGACAACCTCACCGACCTACCCAATCGGGTGGTCTTCCACGCGACGCTCGAAAGATGCCTCGCGGATCTCGGAAACGGTCAAGCCGCGCTGCTCTGCCTCGACCTCGACCGCTTCAAGACCGTCAACGACACGCTCGGACACCATGCCGGGGACAGGCTCCTACGCGTCGTCGCCGACCGTTTGAGGGACTCCGTCGGGAATGAGGGCGTCATCGCGCGCCTCGGCGGGGACGAGTTCGCGATCATCCTGCCCGGGGCCGGGCTTGAGACCGCTCAGGCGCTCGCACGGACCGTCATCGACGCCATCGGCCAACCGATCCATCTCGGCAGCCAGGTGGTGACCATCGGCGCGAGCATCGGGATCGCGCTCGCACCGGAACATGGACTGGAGGTGGATCTCCTGCATCGCCATGCCGACCTCGCCCTCTACCGGGCCAAGGGGGCCGGACGGAACAGCTCCCAGGTCTACACCAAGGGAATGGACGAAGCCCTGGAGGACAGGAACAAGCTTGAGTTCGACATGCATCTCGCCCATCGCAAGGCGGAGTTTCGGCTGTATTATCAACCCGTCGTCGCACTGACGGACGGGCAGGTCCGTGGCTTCGAGGCCTTGATGCGCTGGCCGCATCCGATCCGCGGAATGGTCTCGCCGGCCGAATTCATCCCGATCGCAGAGGAGACCGGCCTGGTGGTTCCCCTCGGGACCTGGGCTCTGGAGGAGGCCTGTCGCTTCGCCGCGTCGTGGCCGATCCAGGCGCGCATCGCCGTCAACGTCTCGGCGGTCCAGTTCCAGCAGCCCGGCCTTGAAGCGGCCGTTGCGAACGCCCTTGCGGTCTCCGGTCTCGCGGCCAACAGGCTCGAACTGGAGATCACAGAGAGTCTGATGATCCAGGATGGCGACGCGGTCATCGCCTGCCTGCATAGGCTTCGGTCCCTCGGCGTCCGCATCGCCCTGGACGATTTCGGGACGGGGTACTCCAGCCTGAGCTACCTTCGGCGCTTCCCGTTCGACAAGATCAAGATCGACCGGTCGTTCGTACGCGAGATCGACGACCCCGACGCGCAGGCCATCGTCCGCGCCGTGGTCAGCATCGGCGAACGTCTTGGGACCGCGATCACCGCCGAGGGTGTCGAGACTGAGGATCAACTTGCCCTGGTGACACAAACGGGATGCACGGAGGTTCAGGGTTTCCTGTTCGGCAAGCCGATGACGCCCGAGCAGGCCCTGGCTTTCATGAGAGAGCAAACCCCGCGGAAGGCGGCGTGAAGCAGCCGTCATGCTACAACCGCAAGATCAATGCCTGCTTGAGGACCGGACGCGACTGAAAGCAGCCAGACGTTTCCCTCCCCGAACGGTCATTCCGGATCCGACTCGGCCCGGCTGACATACCCGGCTTGCCTCGGCTTCCGATGCAGACGCTCGGACATGCTGGTGCTGTGCTGCGCCAATCGGGACATCACGCGGACCTCCGGCCGGGTTCGCGGGAGAACGTGGCTAGGCGGTGGTTAGGCGTCGGGACTTCGCGTGGCGCCGTGACGGTGATGACGACCTCTTGACCGACGAATTCAACACTATCGGCGCACCGGCGTGTGTTGCGCCGCCCGACCGCTTCGGGCGCCTTCCCACGTGGCAGCCAGCGCGGCGGTACGGCCGCGCTGGCCCGACCCGGCTCAGCGCAGGAGCTGGAGGATGCCCTGGTTGGCGCTGTTGGCCAGCGACAGCGCCGAGATCGCCAGCGACCGGCGCGTCGACAGTCCGTGACCTCCGTTATCTCGATCGACCGGATTGCTTCGGCAACCTTGCGGCCTTGCAACCCCAGGACATCCACCTGACGCAACTTCGCGACGATTTCTCCAGCCGTATGCTGCTTCCGACCCATGATGACATCCCCTACATCGCTCAGGGAGGACCACTTTTCAGGGGCAGGCCAGCTTAATCGTCGAAGCCTTCCAGAACGACTTTGCCCTTCGCGCGACCGCTCTCGATCAGTGCATGAGCCCGCGCGAGGTTGGTGGCATTGAGAGGTCCGAACGACTCATTGAGCGTGCTGTGGAGTTTTCCCGCGTCGATCAGGCGGGAGACCTCGGTGAGGATCTCGTGCTGCCGCTCCATGTCTGCCGTTCCGAACAGCGAGCGGGTGAACATCAGCTCCCAGTGAAGCGACAGGCTCTTTGGCTTGAGCGGCATCACGTCGAGGGTTGCGGGATCGTCGATCAGGCCGAGCCGCCCCTGCGGCGCAAGCAGCTCGATGATCTGAGGCAGATGCGCATCGGTCCCTGTCGTCGCAAACACGAAGCCCGGTACGCTGACCAGACCCAGGGCCGCTACCTCGGCGGCGAGCGGCTTGGAATGGTCGACGATGTGGTGGGCGCCGAGATCCCGGCACCATTGTGCGGTCTCGGGGCGCGACGCGGTAGCGATCACCGTCAGTTCGGTAAGCTGCCGGGCGAGCTGAATCGCGATCGACCCGACGCCACCCGCGCCGCCTATGATCAGGAGCGCAGTCGCGGCGCCGGGCACTGGCTTGGAGACGTCGAGACGGTCGAACAGCATCTCCCAGGCGGTCAGCGCTGTGAGCGGCAATGCGGCGGCGGCCGAGAAGCCCAGGGTGTCGGGCTTCCGCCCGACCAGGCGCTCGTCCACGCATTGCAGGGTAGCGTTGCTGCCAGGTCTATCGAGGGCACCGGCATAGAACACCGCGTCGCCGGGCTTGAACAGGCGCGCCTCGGGACCGACGGCCGTGACGATTCCGGCCGCATCCCAGCCGAGAATCTTCGGCGTGCAGGCCTGCTGATAGACCCCCTGCCGCACCTTGGTGTCGATCGGGTTCACGGAGACGGCGTGGACGCGCACGAGCAGGTCGCGGCCGGTGGGGACGGGATCGGCGAAGGTCGTGTCCACAAGCGCGCCCGGCGCCGCGATTGGTGAACCTTCGGTGTAGGTGACGGCACGCATGGCTCTCTCCTAACGCTTGGTTCGATGTCGCCCAGGGATGAAGGGCCTTGAAGCCAGCTCATATAGGCCGGGAAACGGATCGGATGAGTGCCGGGTGGGGGCTGCCGCCATTGACGGCGCCGTGGGACCGAACGGCTCAAGCGTCGTTCACGCCGGCATCGGACGACGGCTCGGCATATCGACATTGATCGACCCCCACGAGGCAGTCGCGGCCCACGTCTCCATCATGACGCCGGATCGCTCGCGGGCCCGCCGCCGTAAGGGTGCTTCATTCCAAGCCTGGGCGTCGGCGGGCGTGTCGAAAGCATCGGGGGCAACGACGGCATCTCGCGGAACGCCTGCGCGATTGAAGGCCGAGGATGCCCTGACTGTCCGGCGCGTTTCCATTTCGATGGATCCGCGTCGTACATTCCATGCTTCAGGTCGGATCGATAGTTATCCAGAGTTCGTCAAGTGACTGATCTACGCGATAGAGGCGAAGCGCACGGAAAGACCAGCCCGGAGAGACCGCTCCTGATGCGAGGTCGAAGGAGGCCAAGTGCCTCGGACAATGGATCCGGCCCGCCGCGCAGCGTCCAAGCGACAGGTCAGCGCCTTCGTGAGGGCAAGCCCGCTCCGCCGCGACAAGCCTTGCGCCGTCCCGCATGAGGATCAGGTGTTG
>NZ_JAKSYR010000166.1:0-3580 GCF_022829705.1 Methylobacterium sp. E-025 | reverse complement strand
GGCGCGAGCCTGATCTGGTCGCCGGTGAAGGACCTCGATATCGGTGTGGAAGGCCTCTACACCCAGATCGGCGTCAAGAACGGCCGCGTGATCGACACCGACAAGGATCCGACCGCCTACTCGCGCATCGCCGCGATCAACGCCGGCGGCGCCGTTCGCACCGCGACCAGCGACGACGTCTTCCAGGCCAAGGTTCGCGTCCAGCGCGACTTTTAAGCCAACTCGATATGTGCGCGGCCTGCATTGGTCGCGCACATACTTACCTAGAGAGTCGAGACTTGCTCAGGGCTCAGCTGCAAAGCTGGGCCTTTTACTTTATAGCGCTCTTTAAGTCCATGTTTCGCTAGGGGACAATCCCCAATCGGGCTCGCATTGCGTGGTCTTCCAACAGAACGTTTTGCCGATCATGCACGGATGGCCCGAGGGGATGCGCAAATGCAACGACGTTTTCCTCGCCGACACTAATGACCCCAACGTTAAAGAGTCCTAATTTTTCTCTGAGCGATATAAGGTCATCAGTCGACACCCAACTTGGAGCGCACAGATAATACTGAGCGAAAAATGTTGCTTCGACGGCTGCTTTCAAGGCTGCTTTCGTTGCAACCTGTGAATTAACATCGCCAAAAAATCTCAAACCCTCGAACGCAGCAAGACAAAGTTTGCCATCGCTCATGAAATCGACGTAGAAATTTGGGTGACAGTAAGGATATCGCCCAGGCCAGATCTTAAGACGTCCAACTGACGAACTTTGCGTCAAACCCAGGATTTGTTGGAGAGCGTCTTTATTTGACAGATTTTGGAAAAGCTTGTCTGTAAAAGACTTCGACGATTGTAGGCCTGCACTCATGGCAGAAATCTTGCTAGTAGGATCTTTTTTAGTTTGGTCATAGATGCTGCGCAAATTGCGTAATGTAAGCTGATCTGTGCTACAAACTATTTTCTTAGCCCGGTCTTCGTTTGCTTTCGCTATGCGGCTAACTACTTCAAGATTTGACATGGGCCATCCAAGCGCGTGGGCTGGCAACTCATGCGAACTAATAAATTTTTGAATGAAGGCGTATGTTCTGATGCCAATCCACAATTGGCTTGTTGTGTAGCCGGTTAAATTTGCGGCCACTTCGACCCATGGCCTACCTTGGTCGTCGACGCTGCCTGCTGACATAAGATCGCGAAGAGCTTCCACGATGAGGGGCCAAGGCACTTCTCTCGAACGTGCGTCGGTGAGCACCTCTACCGAATTCATATAAGCTTCCCTCGATCTGACGGCCATTTGAACGATAGCGGTTCTATATCAAGTCGCCGCCTCCGGCTGCGCAGGCGCATTGCCGAGATCGTAGAAGCCGTCGTTCTTGGTCGCGTCGCCTTTGCGCTGCTCCCATGCCAGGGTGTTGATCAGGTCGAGCGTCGTCGTCATTCCCGTGCTGCCGGCAGCGGCTATCCGACGAGATCGAGGTGCGCGAGGGCGCCGACCACGCTCCAGGACTCGAGCCGCCGGCTCTCGCTGTTTTCGACCACCGTGCGAGTGGGTCAGAGCAACGCCGTCGCAGCTTACTCTGATGCCAAGATTGCAGTTGGGTGGCGAAGCACGTCAATCCCTCATCACTGCCAAGCCGGCAGGGCGGCGTATCCGGATTCGCCCCAATTACCCCGGGCTGGTACCAACAGGCATCGGCCAATCCGCGTCGAGTGAGGATCTTTGGGCAACTACGGCTTGAACGCTATCTCGGTACGTGCAATCCATAGTTGTATAGATGTCTGCAGGGACGCATGACGTGCGTCGCGGCGGTTGGACTTAGATCTGATCCGGTCGGCAGGATGGCCATGGCGATAGATAAGGATGCGGTTGAGCAGCATGCTGAGGCCTCAGCCTTGCGGGTGCTCATGCAAACGGTAGCGGTGCTGGTGTTCGAGCAGTGTGGCATGTCGCCGGTACGGGTGCGTGCCCTTGGACAAAGCCTAAGCGCCGAGATGTCAGATATTGAGATACCGGGGGCCAGCCGGACCGATCTCGATACGATCCGCGAAGCTAACGCGTGGGCGGTCGTTGCCGCGTTTGGCAGTGTTGCTGAAGCTATGCGGGGTGATGAAGATAAGGCTGCAAGTGGTTGAATTTGCAGCGTAAACGCAGGTAGTTGCTGCAATCACCTAATGGTGGAAATTAGACGCTTGGCATCCGCTTGAGGTGGTATGCGGGCGTGCCGCATGAGGAGCGGATCGCACACGGGATCTGCCCCCCTAGAGAACTGGGTCTTCCGCAATCTTGCCTTTGAACATTCCACCTAAGGCACTGTTGGCAGTCTCATGGGACTCATCATCGTCATCGCGGCATCAGCCGGCAGCCTCGCACCGCTCCGACAGATCATCGGAGGGCTTCCGGCAGATTGCTCGGCGTCGGTGTTTATCGTCTGGCACATCGGCCGTCATCCCAGTAGCCTCCCTGAGATGCTGAGCATGACGAGCCACCTGCGCATTTCCCATGGCGAGGATGGCGAACCCTTTGAGGACGGTTGCGTCTACGTCGCCCCTCCCGACAAGCACATGTGCCTTGATCACGGCGTGATCCGTCTCGATCACGGGGCGAAGGTCCACTTCACCCGTCCTGCGGCGGACCCGTTGTTCGTGTCAGCCGCCGAGGCCTACGGCGAACGCGTCGTTGGTATCGTGCTCAGCGGCTATGGTGCGGACGGCGCGGATGGCTTGGCGACTGTCAAAGCACGCGGCGGCTTGGCCCTCGTCCAGAAGCCTGAGGAGGCCGAGCAGCCTGCAATGCCTTGGGCGGCGATCATGGCCGATCATCCTGACGCCAGCCTGCCGGTCGCAGAGATCGTGGCTCGCGTGGCGGCGTTGGTCAAAAGCTGAAGCAGACGGTACCGAATGCTAGGCTCCTACTGATAGTAGGCTTCATCGTGCTAGGCCGATACCAAACGTCATAAACCGCGGAACGACGGTTTCGGATGGCGACGGCGCTGGGTCTCAGATACTCGTCGTTTCCATCTTCCGGCTCTTGGAGACATTCACCTCTTTGAACAGGTCGTCCATCGAAGCGCGCGGCTTCGCACCAGCCGGGAAGCCGTGAAGGGTGATGTCAAGTGAGCCTTTGCCACCCTTAGCGACCGGAGCTTGGTCTCCGTACATCCGCTGCATCATGCGATCACCCATACGACCGGATGATCCGGGGGCATCAGCCGAAGGCCCAGGTCCAGAGCCGTAGGTTTTAGAGCGAATACGTCCATTTGGCATCCGCATGGTGCCATTGCCGAGGTCTACGCCGACTTGGCCGTCAAGACCGGTCGCCGCACCGCCGCCTGATGCCGACGCAGACGCCGCGCTTTCACCGTCCAGCCGCAGTCGGTTCAAGAATGGCAGGCGGATCTGATAGGCGAGGTCGTGATGCTGAGGGTTCTCGAATTTCGAGATGCCGGCGTAGAGCGCAGCTTCATCGCTCGGTGCACCCATCATCGCGCGATAGGCTTTGTTGTGGCTTACCGCTCCCGGCAGACCCAGCATCTCCATGCGGAGATATTCCTGCTGAACTCCACGATCACGCCAATCCTTACCTTGGGAAGCGGCGTACTTCCGA
>NZ_JAKSYR010000131.1:0-1467 GCF_022829705.1 Methylobacterium sp. E-025 | reverse complement strand
CGAGAGGCGGCCAGAGCTGTAAAACACTGTTCCCTTGAGGTGGTCCTCCACGGCGCGCAACTCGCCCGCGATCTCGTCCAGGGCATGCCCCCACGACACGGGCACATATTTGTCTGAGTCCGCGTCGTAGCGCAGCGGGTGAGTCAGGCGCCCGGTATGCTCCAGCTGGAACTCGTCCCAGCCGAGCAGTTCGGTGACGGTGTGCTCAGCGAAGAAGGCCAGGGTGCAGCGGTGAGCCGTCAACTCCCAGGCCACGGCTTTTACGCCGTTCTCGCAGAACTCGAATGGGAGTGGGCTCGCCGGCTTGATCCAAGCGCAGCTGTTGCACTGGTAGCCGTCGACCTTGTTGTGACGGGTCAGAGCGACCGGAACACTCGCCAGCACACCCTCGCGCCTCAGAATGTTGCCGACCGAAAGGGCCGAACCCCACCCGCCGGAGGGACGACGGTAGGGTTTGAACGTAGGCTTTGACAACAAATGCACTCCAAGGGTGATCCCATGAGGCAACCCCCGCTAGAGGCGAGCGTTTCATATCATCACGCTTGGATGCAAATATTTATCTGCATCTATCATTTGATGCAAAAAGAGGTTAACATGGTCGTTGAACGGGATTACATGCTCAAGAAAGGCGCTGGGCCATCTGCGCCCAAGCTTTTTCTTGATACGCGGGTCATCCCACTGGTGGTCAATCTAGCTGGAGCACTGGAGGTGGCTTTGAACCACGCATCGACGCGTACGGGCGTCCGGCCTTCCGTGATCTGCACCGGCGTCGCAACTCTCGGTATCCTCGCGGTACTTCGCCTGCGGCGAGGTTCGAGAAGCGTAGGTACCCGGAGGGCCTGACCCTGAAGACCGGCCAGACCCACATGGTCCGCTATATGAAGCCGCTGATGGAGCGCATCCAAAACGGTGACATCGACCCGTCCTTCATCATCAGCCATCGCTCCACGAATCTGGAGGACAGCCCGGCGCAGTACGACATGTTCCGGGACAAGAAGAAATGGGGGTGCTCGGGACGGATCGGCATTCCGCAATCCTTGAGGCGGGACAGGTAGGCCTTCGAGCATAGTGGCAAGTCCTTCCTGGTGCCGTGTCTAGCCCGCAACAGACGAGCTTGAGCGGCTCGCTCGGCTGGCAGCGTCGTGATCTCGGCCTGAGGGGTACCGGCTTGCTGTTGTCGAGAAAGGCATGCCTAGTTACACGGCGCCATGGACAAGCTTGAAGCCCTCCTGGACCGCCTGAAGGCTCGCCAGCGCGACCTTATCATGGAAGCCGCTCAGTACGATACGATGCCGGCCGACAGCACGCTGAAGCGGATCGCGGAGTTGGAGAACGCGATCGCGGCGGTGGAGGCGGTGGCTGACGAGGAACGAGGTCGGCGGGACCGGTAGATCGGTCTTAGGTTAGCAAGCTCACCCACAGCGACGAGGTAACGAAGCCGTGATCGCGTGCGATTGAATTTTGCAT
>NZ_JAKSYR010000128.1:0-19489 GCF_022829705.1 Methylobacterium sp. E-025 | reverse complement strand
ACATTCACAAACACAAAGCAACACATAAACCAGCCACTGAACACATAGGCGCCAGAGACGACACGAATAGGCGGAACACGATAGCCAAACACGAAACACCATCAGCCACAAGGCCCCTCTCCCCCGCCGTAGAAGCCGTCGTCATAGCCAGAACCGTAGCCGCCATAGCCACCATAGAGGCCGCCCGCTGCAAGGCCGACCCCCACCCCGAGACCGAGGCCACCAAGGCCATAACCGTAACCCCGGCCACCGTATCCACGACCGTAGAAGCCCCGGCCATAGCCGCCGCCGTATCCACCCCGGAACCCAGCTCCGCGGAACCCGCCGCCGAACCCGCCACGACCAAAGCCACCGCCGAAGCCACCACCGCCGCCTCGGAAGCCGCCGCCACCGCCGAAGCCACGGGCATCAGCGCTCGCGGGCATGAAAGCGAGAGCAGCAACAAGCGCGGTCGATGCGAGTGCAAGACGTTTCATCAGGATCATCTCCTATCCAAGCAATCTGCCAGAGCAACGCGACCACCCGTCTATGCGATCCGCGCAGGATCTTGACGCATTGTCGCGTTTTCTTGTCCGAATGTTTCTGACGAACATTCGCGCTCGACCACGGGGAGATGAGCCGTAGTCGAGCGCTACATTGCCGGGGATCAAGATGGGGGGTCAGGGACCGGCAGTGTTGCTGATTTAACCTCCTTGCTGCTCGGGTGTTCCGAGCGGCAGCTGATGCACGGCAACGGGTGTCAGAACGCGCCATGCCGAGGCGCCGAGCGGCGTCAGGCCGTCTCGGCGGCCTTCTTCCGGCCACGTGCCTTCGGGGCTGCCTCGGAGGCCTTAGCGGCCTTCGGCTTCCCCTTGGAGGTCTTGGGCGCCTCAGCGACCGTCTCGTCGGCAGCGGCGGCCATGGGGGCCGCCTTGCGACGCTGCTGCCCAAGGCCGAGGGAGCGTGCCAGCTCGGACCGCTGAGCGGAGTAGCTTGCCGCGGTCGACGGGTAGTCCGCCGGGAGGCCGTAGCGCGCCCGGTACTCATCCATCGTCAGGCCGGCCACGGTCACATGTCGCTTGAGTGTCTTGTAGCGCTTCCCGTCGATGAAGCTAATCAGCGCGTCCGGCGTAATCGACTTCTTAATCTGCGCCGGGGTCGGCTTCTCCGGGCCGGCGGGCTCAGCCGGGGGTCCGTTGGCAAGGCCAGCAAAGGCTGCATGCACAGAAGCAATCACGTTCGGCAGCTCGGACACCGGTACGTTGTTGTTCGAGACGTAGGCCGCCACGAGTTCGGCAGCGAGTTCGATAAAATCGGTCGATTGAGCTTCGGCTTGTTCGTCCACGGTAGTCTCCTCCCCGGAAAGAGACCTATCGCTCTACGCGGTTTGCCGGATCGTCAAGTCATAGCTGGGCGGAAAGTACTGAAGCCGAACGGGTGTCCTCATAAATCCGTGAGAACACGCCCAAAGGACGTTCACACAGGAACTTGGCTACGCGGTCTCTGTTCCGGTTCGACGGCATCACGCCGTGGAAGGCCCTATCCATGAACAAGCTCATTCTCGGCACGACCCTGACCCTCGGCCTCCTGCTCAGTGCGAACACAGCCAGCATCGCAGCGCCAGGCGACGGTCTCGATCGCGACGCTGCGGCAACCGGCAACGGTCGTATGGGCGGAATGCATGCCGGCGCTCGGTCCGGCAGCATGATGAACCGACGGATGGGTGGCATGCGGATGATGCGCCGGCATCACCGCCGGCATCACCGCTGAGCAGTAGACCCAATCCGCCTCGCAGAGCAGAGAGCCCCGAACCGCAGGCGCGGCCGGGGCTCCTCACGCGACATCTGCGCGCTGCTAGGCGTTAGCGATCTGCCGTCGTTGGCTTTCGATGCGATATCGAACAATCGCCAGTAGGCCGGTCGCAATCGGGGTCGTAGCTTCATCGTTCACTTCTTGTAGGACAGTATCGATTGCATCCTCGATGCTTCCAACATATTCAGCATGCTTTTCTTGCATGAAATGCTTGGTGCACTCTAGTACTATGCTGAACTCAAGATCGTTCTTAAGCGGTCTTGTTGCAAACTCAAAAAATATATCCGAAGACTCGCCCATAAGCTTGGATATCTCCGCGCCGTGAGGATCGTCGCTTTCTAATTTACTCAGCTCTTGAAGTTCGTTGTCGCGCGCGATTACAGCACGTAAACGATCAAGCTTTGCCTGAAGCTCTTCAGCTTTATTGCAAGCATCCGCATAAGGCCCGCTATTGAGCACAGGTTCTCCTTCGCGTTCCAACGACATGGCGCGTCCTATTATCCAGGCGTGAGGGAGCCCGCGGGCGAGCGCACGCAAGCATCCGGGTTCCGACGCGGAAGCGGGCAAAGCTCCCGCGCGGCGAACCAGCGACGGCGAATCATGAATCGGGTCGGACGATAATGCAACCTGGATCTTCGAACTAATTTTGAATGTTCCGGTCCGTTGAGGTCTAGGCATTTCGGAATGGTCACTTCATCAATCTACACGATTTGTGCACGGAACCTGCTTTTTCCCGTACCGAGTGCACAAACTGTGTAAATTCTAGCCGCCGCACCGGGATCGCAGCGTGTCTGACGCCGCCATACATCTCTGCCTTGAGCCGAACTGTGAGTTGATCTAGAAAGAACCTACGCGGATGCCGGCAGCAGCCAAATGCATCTCGCCTGATGCCATCGCTGCCGCGGAGCGATGCGCGAGAGCCGGGGCCGCCCTGAAGGGACGCCCCGGCTTCTACCTACTGCTACGATTGCCAAAGCTGTCCGATCTCTGCAATATGAATGCAAAACACAAATGATCTGTGCGGTTTATTGACGCGCGAGACTTGTATTGGCTCTTATATCAAGCGATCTTGCTTTGCATCAAAGCTGAAAGAACAGTCAGATGATGCATAAGAATCAATCCCAAAGCGGCGATACGGTTGCGCTGGTCAGCGAACTTGTGATGGCCTACGTCTCAAACAATCACATGCCGGCAACGGAGCTTCCGGCATTGATCAGCACCGTTCATGCGGCCCTTATTGGTATCGCCAGCGGGACAGTTACCGATGGTGCCAACGCCTCGGACGGGGAAGTCGCGCTGCCGACACCGGCAGAGATCCGCAAATCGATCCGACCCGACGGGCTGGTCAGCTTCATCGACGGCAAGCCTTACAAGACGCTGAAACGCCACCTGACCGGTCACGGGCTCGGCCCGCACAGCTACCGCAAACGCTTCGGCCTGCCGGCCGACTACCCCATGACCGCAGCGAGCTACTCCGAAAAACGATCAGCGCTCGCTCGTGAGCTGGGTCTAGGTCGGCCTGGCCGCATGGCCGCCTGAGGGGGCCACAGGGCCCGCCGCTAGACCGCGGCGGGCTTGGGGGGTAGCTCAACCTGCCCCATAGCCGCCCTTCGAATTGCTGGTGCTGGTGGACGGCGGCGCCCCATCGTAGCCGCCGCTCTCAGGCGCACGATCCGGCTTTGGATCAGGCAGCCCGGGGGAAGTTGGTCCGGCGCTCTCGGCCGGAGGCGCCGGTGCCTTCGAGGGGTCGAGCGGGTGACCCGGCGGCAGGGTGCCGGTAGCCTCCGTCTTGGTCGTGTCGTCGCTCATGGTGCCCTCGCTAGTGCCTCATCAGGCGAAGGCTTGTAGGCGGTATGAGTTCCTGGGGCGATGAGCGACCTCTTCGACGCCGGCCGCCTGGTCATAATTCTAGAAGCACGGCGTAAAGCATCCGCGCGACGCATGCCTGCTGCTTCACGAGCACCCGATCGACATCCAGGTTCGACATGAATGCAGCATCGCGCGAGGTCTCGGATCGAGATGGCGCGACAGCCTGCCGCACAAAATTTGCGGCGGCAGTGAAGCAAGAGTTAACCATGCGCTGCCAGCATCACGCCTGGAACGAGGCGCGAGCGACCGGCCTACCAAGACGAACCGCTCGCGTCCCGTACCTGGCAGGAGTGGAAGTCCGGCGCGAGGTCCAAACTCGCGTCGGCACCTGGCCCTGGGCCTTCTAAGGTTCGAACCTCCTAAGGTTAGGAGATCTGGACCTCTAGAGGTCGCGAATAAGTTGAGCTTGCATGGTTAAGAAAAGGCTAACGGGGGCGTAGCCTTTTGTGTGCTGGTTAATAGTTTCTTACCTGCCGGGTGAAGCAGCGGAACGAGCGCGTCGCTCGCCGGTGGGAGATCGCCGAGAACCTGCACCGTGCTGAGCTGACGGATCTGCAACGCAAGGAGCAGGTCGCGGAGTGGATCGGGCTGGTGGAGGCGGAGGCCGCCGAGGAAGCCCAGAAACTTGGTCAACTTGACCGGGTTTTCAAGGGCGGTCGCGGCAAGACAGGCGGCATCAGCGCCGCCGCCCGCGAACTCCCTCTCTCCGGTCGATCCGAGGAAGGCCGCCGCAAGTCGGCCGAGAGGGCTGTCCGCGTTGCCGCTATCGCCCCCGAGGCGAAGGCGGCGGTGCGGGCGGCCGGCCTCGACAACAACCAGCGCGCGCTACTCCGCGTCGCTGCGGCGCCCAAGGGCGAACAGGTCGCCACGGTCGCGGCGATCGTCACCGAGAAGGCCGAGCGCGCCGCCGAGCGCTCACCCGAGATCACGTTCGAGGTCTGGATCGAGGAAGGCCGGCGCTGGCTCTCGACCGGCACCCCCGACTTCCAAGCTCGCGCCCGGGAGGCGCTCCCTTTTCCCGAGACCCAAGGAGACCGCGCGTGAACGCGCCCGCCATCATCGACGCCCCCGCCCCGTAAGTGCCGGCCACGCCTCTCCCATGCGCAAGTAGGCTGCCGGCTCTCGGTGTTCATCGTCACCGCCGAGTGGACGAGATCCCCCCATCACGAAAGGTGACCTGGGGTCGAATGTAGACCTTGCGTCTCGACAAACGGAAGAGGCTGCACTGAGCGCATCCGGCTCCGCATGTCCCGTACCGCGGGAGACATCATCGAGATCGGTCGCGACCTGATCGTCATTCGCACATCTATGCCGGGCACGTTCCTCGAATGGATCGAAGCAGAGTTCGGCATGGGCCAGGCCACAGCCTATCGCTTCATCCAGGCTGCGGAAAACATGGGAGATCGACTTATCACGGAGATAAGTCTGCCTGCGACGGTTCTCTACGCCCTCGCCTCCCCCTCGACCCCCGACAGCATCCGCGACGAGGTGATGCAGTCTGTAGAGGCGGGCGAGACGGTCCCCTGCGCCGGGTGTGCGTGGATGGGGACAAGCGCCGTCACGACTCTTGCGCGTTCGGCCAGAATGAATCAAGCAAGTCATTGACAACAAACGGGAAAGGAGCCGTTCCATGACGGACGCCCCACTGTTCGAGGCTGCTGGCGTCATCCTTGAGCCGGTCACGACAAAGACGAAGCGCACCCGCCGGCCCAAGCCACCTACCCCGGCTGAGCGAGCTGCGTCGGGTCGCCTTGGAGGCGCCCGCCGATACCGGAACACGCTGGGATCTGCCTGTCGTGTTCGGATCGGACCTACCCGCGACCTGACGCACTACCGCGCGGTGCTGTCGTTCCCGTTTTCTCGGAACGCCAGCCTATTGCAGGAGACCGTGAGCAAGCTTCCTGTCGAATACGACGAGAAGCTCGATGAGGCCTTCAGCAGAGAGAGGAACAAGCTCGAAAGTACCCTTCGCCGCAAGGGTATTCCGAGGAAACCCGCTCGCGAATGCGCCAACGAACTAGTGCACAGCGCGTACATGATCCGCGCGAAAGCTGCATGGAAGAAGGAAGAGCTATGTCACACGCCCTGAAGGGCGGTATCGAGAACCTGAAACGAGATGAGGCCCCCCGGCGGCAACCGGAGAGCCTCGAAGGTCTCAAAAGCAAGTCAGCTTCTCGCACACATACCGCGAACCGACACGAACACAAGGCCAAGTACACAAAAAGTGTCACCCCAACCGGGGATAGCACTCGTTCGTACTCGACCCAGGGGCACATCACGCAAGCGATCCGGGGCGTGAACAAGCTCATGACGCACCGCTACGGGCGGCATCAGGTGCCAGCCGCTGAAGCACGGGACGTGTACCGCGTACGTGCGATGCTTGAGGCCCGCGCCCTGGCGCTCAACCCCGACTTCGTGCCGGAGCTTGAGGGCTGGTCGAAGCGCCGCCTTTGCCTCGACGCCGCTGCGAAGGCCGAGATCCGGCAGGAGGTCGCCGCCGATGCCATCGAGGTCGGCCCCATGGTCGTTGGGTACCTGCTCCACCTCCACGATGCCGAACGCGACGCTGTGCGGTTCTGGCGGGCCGTTGCCGTCGACATGACGGATGCCGACCGCGTCGAGAAGCACCGGGCCGACGACGCCGCACGGAAGCGCCGGAGCCGTGCAGCCGCCGGCATCAGCGCTAAGGGCGTGCGGTTCGCCGAAGCTCGGGCACGCGACCCCTACGCCTCGCGCGCGACGCTCTACCGCCGCATCAAATCGGGGAAAGGAGCGGCCCATGACGTGTCACGATAGACCCTCCCACCGTGAGATTTGGCGTCCGATCGTTGAGTGCCTTTTGGGGTCGAAAAGTGAGATTTGGCGTCCGATCGTCTTAGGTGCGCCACAGTCGGAAACCGGGTGCCACCTAGCTCCACATCAGGAGGGGTTATCCACAGGCTCACCGGTCGCCGGAGCGCCCGTAGGGTCGGGCTTCAAGCCCGTGCCCGAAGCGGTGCGATCTCCTGCACGATCGTGGAGGCTCCTGGGTCGCGACAATGTTCAATTCGGACACGTCGGAGCCTCTCCCCGTGCGCGAGAGATCGAGAGCGTTTGTCACAGTCGGAGTTGTTCTGGCCCGATTTCACCCACGAGCTGTCACGGTGAACGCCGCGACATCCCTGCCCTTACCCCTGACGGGGGGCAGGGCTGTCACGTCTCTCGCTGGCGGGTGTCACGAGTGGTCGCCTATCTCGTAGCCGTCGAACCTCGGTACCGTTGGAAGAGGCTGCGAGGGGATGTCGAGACTGTCGGCGCCGTCGCGCTTTACCCGGCCGCGACATCCCCCTCTGACGCATCGTCCTCGTCGGTGCACGCCTCCGACTCCTCCCCCTCGGTGGATCTCAGCCAATCGCGGACACGTCGCGCCAGCTCAAGGGACGGATCGACCGGTCGCCCCGCAGCGGCGAGCGCTGCCCGGATCTGGCGGAGAAAGTCTTCGGCGTCGTCATCGGCCATCGCCACTCAACCGCGGCGGCAGGTCTCTAGTTTCTGCGACGTAGCGGTGCACGTGGAGGCCCGTGAGCAGGCGAGCGCCTGCGGCTACTCCCCGACTGCGGCGAGGATAACGACGGGCGCTGGCGGGCTCGCCACGCGGTCTGGCGGGCAGTCGGGTGCAGGGACCGGGGCTGGTGACGCTTCAAGGGACCGTGGCAGGCGGAAAAATGACCGCACCTCCGCAGCAGCCCTTGGTGGCCGCGTTTTTGGTGGTCAGCAAACGTCGGTAGCGTTTCGGAACCGCCAGGCCATTTCTGCTCTGCGAACGCTCCTTTTCACCCCCTCCGAAACCCCGCCCAGCCGCATCGCCGCGCGCGCCGTCGTCAACCTCCCCCGATCGGCCGGCGCCGCCCACCGGGGCGCCTGCTAATGCCCGCCCCATCGGCCGCCGACATCATTAAAAACGGGCTTGCCCCGCCCGGCCTCAACGACGGCTCCCGCGGCTCCGGTCTCGCCTTCCTTGCCAGGATGATCCGCCGGCAGGTGGTCGCTGTCGCAGATGCTGCCGCCGCCGACCGGCAGCATCACCGCTCCCGGGAGCGTGCGAGAGGCGATCGGCGCCAGAGCTTCTTCGATGATCCCGATCGGTTCGCCCTGGCGCTGATGATGGCGATCCGCCTGACTGGCGACACGACCATGCTGCGCTTCGGGAGCGGGCGATCGGATTGGGCGGCAGCTCGTCATGCCGCCGCCCTCGTCGCCCCCGGGAAGGGCCAGCGCATTTCCTACAGCCTACGTGCGGTAGACGGGATGATCGCTGCCCGCCCGAGCTTCGCCGCCGGTCGCGAACGACACGACGCGGCAGCTCGCCGGCTGCACGGGAAACGTCGAACTCTCACCGGCCTTCCGTCGGAGTGGTGCGAGCTGTCGGGCATGGGCGGTCGACGTCGAAGCGTTGCTCATCGTCGGCCCGGCCGGGGCGATCGGGACGACGGTGGTCATGGCGCATATCCTGGCGCCTTTGGCCGGCGGTGGCCGGCATGACGACGCCGTCATCGCCGCGGCAACCGGATGCCGAGACGTACAGCACCTCCGTGAACTGCTGACGGGGATGTCGGGGAAGCTCGCCGCAGTCGGGCTACGGGTCGACCGTCGAAAGGCAGGCATCCGCATAGCCAAGACGAAGCCGGCCACACGCTCCCGTGATGCCGGCGACACAGTTCAGTAACCAGATCGCCACATGCCGATCATGGTGCAGCGGTAGACACCTCCGCTCCTGCGATGAACCGGAGCATGTGCATGGTACTCGCCGACCTCAACAAGCGTGCCGAGCTGACTGTCTGGCCGTCGGGCAGGCCAGCTCATACCGCACGCGGGCAGGCGTTCTCCACACTGCGCGAAGCCCTCGCGGCTGCGGCCGAAAGCATCCAGGCCGACGACGCGCAGCCTTGGATCATCACCGAGGATGGCGACATCCTCTCCCCGCGCTGGATCAGGGCAAACGCTGATCCGCATCGCTTGCAGTAGGATTGGACAAGAAGCAGGCCATAAGCCGACGCGACGGTTCCTGTTCCCCGCGTCGCCAACCTTCACACGACCACCCGGCCCGAGGCTTCACGGGCATGGCGCAGGGAACTGGCCCGCGCCGGCCTGTCGTCGCGTGCTCTCTATGCTGGGCTGCCTAACGGCGTTCGCGACCGCCGCCGGCGCGCATGTGTCGAGAGACGGGTGCTGTAGCAGACATCTGCCACTTCGCAGCATCAGTTTAAGGGGTTTGCTTCACATCGGGTTCAATGGTGAACTCGCTCGCGATCGTGTCGTAGACGCGTGTCAGCCACTCTTCCGCAATCCGTGCCCGTTCCTCAGCCGCCTTCACTTTTTCGTCGGCCGCCTTCAGCAAGGCGTCGGCACGGCTCTGAATTTCAGCAGTGCGCGCCTCAGCAGCCCGAACCCGCTCGGCGGCATTGCGGACATCCTCGCGGACGCGGTCGAGCACCTTCTGAACGCGCAGTTCTTGTTCTTGAGCCTGAGCCTCGATTTCGCGAGCATGGTTGGCCGCATGCCGAACCCGTTCGATCAGCTTCGACCAATCCTTTGGTGAGGACTGTGGCGTTGGCAGCGATCCGCCGCTGATGCCTTCAACGGGCTCAACAAGCCGAACCACCTTTGCTGGACTTGCCTTAGGGGTATGATCTTCAACAGGAGCGTCTAGGGCTGACAAGCTCTGCCAAAGATACTTTGTTGCCGTGCTCATGGCCCTCCCCCTAAAGGCACTTAAGGCCTAACCCGATCGAAGGCCTTCGGTTAACGACTTGGTTAGGCTTGCTACCATTCAATTAACGGCTCAGCGATGGACTTGTGCAGGCAAAATTAGAAACGGAGGGGGTGTTTCTCAAACGGCACACCTAGAGGCTTTCGTGGGCTTTGAGGCGTGAGTTCCTGTATCCGCCTGCCGCGCCTCGATCAGTTCAGACAGCGCCTCAGCTTTGGGCGGTCGATGAAGCTGGCCTGATGGTAATCGGCCCATGGGCGCGATTGGTACGTCGGCGGCCATGCCGCTTGTTCTGATGTCCTTTGCCGCCCGCGGCGATGACGAGGCCGTCATCGCCGCGGGCGACAGGGTGCCAGAACGTAGCGCACCTCCACGAGCTGCTCCCCGGGATCTCGGGCAAGCTCGCGGCGATCGAGTTGCGGGTCGACCGGCGGAAGGCGGGCGTCCGTATCGCCAAGGCGAAACCGTCTCTCCCAAAGCCGCTTGCATCATAGGCGATGCTCAGAAATCCTTCAGAAGCACGCCTGCTGGATCATCGTGAGTGCTGCGTCAGCAGCCAGCAGGCTTGTTTGGTCCGCTGTGGTGGCCCTGCTTGCCCCTCCTCGGGCTTCATCAAGGTAGTCTTAATCTAACCGCTCATTGTGTCGTTGGGCACGACGCTCATCTCCCAAATGTCGCGCTACGCTGCTGGGCGTAGAGACGATCGATTTCAGCGACCGCCTGCTGGCGATCCTCCATTGCGGACTCCAGCATGGCGACAGCAGTTATCGAGGCTGGATCCGTGGCACCGAAGCCCGTCCTCAACTCCTCGATCCGCTGTTTGGCGAAGTCGTCGCGCCCTTCGTACCAAGTGCGCAGATCCTGGAGCGCCTTGCTGTAGCCGGCGCCCTCCTCGCGAGTCAGGTTGTGTGCTTTTGTACGCCCGCTCATGCCATTACCTACTTCTGCGCTGGCAGCGGTACTGCCAGAATTTCCTCAACGTAGACCTGCGTGTTGCTGATCGGGATTAAGTAAGACGAAACCGCGTCCGTCATGCCGAACGCCCGCCTGCGACTACCGCATGGCTCGTCGGGTCCTACCCGCCTCCCGGATTCGCGGAAGTGCTCTGTCTGAAGGGTCGCCCGCCGCTTGTCGGCAGCCCTTTTTAGGGTTCCTAAGCCCCGGATTCACAGGGTAAAAACTATCAGTAGGCGTGCGCTTCGTGGATTTGCACCCTCCCCCCTGAAGCAGGAGGCCCGGTGCGCCCGTAAGGGGCGACCTGCGCGCCAGCCGTAGCCAAGCCGTCCACTCAACCGACACGATGCGGACCACGTTCGTATCGTTGCGGAAGCCGGTCACGCGCCGTTCCTCGACGGACACCAGTCCAAGCTTCTTCGCCTCGCGGATGGCGTTGCGGACCGTCGTCTCGGCCACGCCGACGATCGCCGCGAGGTGGCCGACGGCAAGGCGGCAGTCCTTCCGGCGAACGGTCTCAGCCGCGACGAGCGAGAGCACCGCCTGCTCTGCTAGGGTGAACCGTGCCGCGAGCCCCGGCGGCAGCCGACCAGAAGCCGCCCAGCGGCGACGGCGCTCCATCGAGGCATCCGTGCGCGGCCGAGATCCGGCCCGGCTCCTGGGGCTTCCTGTGGAACGGTCAGATAAGTCCGCGGGAAGCTCTGGTAACTTCCGCGCCTCGATCAACCCGGACAGCGCCTCAGCCTCAGCCTCGGACAGGTGCCCTTCCCCGAACGCCTTCCACAGCGCGGACGCGACAGCCGGCAACGCGGCGCGCGGAGCCGCCTCCGCCTGTCGGCGGATCTCCTCATAAAACATCGTCCTCAGCCCTCTCGGGCCGCGGCAGGCACAAGGCACGACTTACCGATGCAGGAATTGGCGTTCCTGCTTGACTCCCGGGGGGTCATGTGGCTTGTGAGGGATTGAAGACGGGCCCTCAAAAGCCACCTCGATTTTGCGGCCCTCCTGTTTGGCGACAGGGGGGCCGTAGTCGTTTCAGGGTCTATCTCGCGGCGGTGATTTCTCCTGATGCCGGCTCACGACTCGGTAGAGGCGTTGGACCGGAATGGCCCATGTCGGCCCGAGCGGACACACAAGTCAAGCGGTTACGTAACAGCGCCCTCACGAGACTTCCTGCGCGTCGCATCCTTCTTGAACAGGCGAAACTCCTGTTCGAGGTCGGCGGCCAGTGTCTGCAAGATCCAATCCTCGAACGCTTCGCCGGTTCGTGGAGCCTGGGCTGCAAAATCCCGCAGCTCAGGATCAGCGTTCTGATCGAGCCAAGTGTCTAGTATTTCCTGACGTTTGCGCATCACTGCCTCCTCCAACGAGGCACGTGCGGTGGCCTTCAGCTTCTTTCGATAACGAGCCTGCCGCTCAGCGTTCGTAAATCCCATGATCGCACCCCGTCAGGTCATTGAAGGCCTAACGGCGTTACGTGACGGGCACAAGCTTACGAGATTGGCGGGACCGCCCGCGCTCGATCTAGAACGCCCCGTAGACGCCGGCGAACAGATCCCCGACCGCTCGGCGCCGCATCATCGTCGCCCGCCGTCTCCGGCGATGCTCGGGGGCGTCGTGCAGGATGTGGCAGCGCTGGCACCAGGCCGCGAGGTTGCGGGCGTCGTTCACGCTCGTGTCGTGGTTCCGGTGCGCGGTCGCGAGGTAGACCCGGGTCCGGCGCACGGCGCCCGCGATCTCGGCCGCCGCCGGCTGCGTCGCGAGCTGCCGGCCGCGGTCACAGCGCCAGCGCCCGGCGTCCCCGTCCCACCACCGGCCGTCGCCAAGGTGCAGGACGACCCGGCCGTGCGGGCGCCCGCACTGCTCGCACTGTCCCTTCGCGCGGACGAACCGGATCTCGTGCGAGAGCTGGGGCCAATCGATCGGGTAGAAGAAGCGGTACTCAGGCCGGATCGGCATGGGGCTCTACGACCGAAATTCATCAATCTGACTGGAGCTTAGCGGTCGCAGCAAGAGACGCCTACACCTACGCGTCAGCCGGATGCTACCGATAGCTATCATTGCATAGCAGAGCCTAGCCAATCCTCGCCTAGCCGGGCGTAGGCGTTGAACGCACAGGATAGGGGAGCCCCCTGTTCCATAGGGTCGGAGAGGGGATTAACTCCTCGGTAACCGTTCGCGCCCTACCCTGTCGGACCCTATGCTTCGACAGGAGATCAGCGGCATGCCGGTCATATCGGTAGCGAACCCCAAGGGGGGCGCTGGGAAGTCGACCACCGCCCTAGTGTTGGGCACGACGTTGGCCGCCCACGGCGCCACCGTCACAATGCTCGACTGCGACCCCAACCGGCCGATCGCCTCCTGGGCTCGCGGGGGCAGCGCTACCGCTATGAAGGTGCTGGGCGATGTCGGCGAGAGCGGCATCGTCTCGGCGATCGACGCCGAGCGTGCCGCTCGTCAGTTCGTGCTGGTCGACCTTGAAGGCACGGCGAGCCGCATGGTCTCACGCGCCATCATGCGTTCAGACCTGGTGCTGATCCCGATGCAGGCCAGCGCCGTCGATGCTGCTCAGGCCGCCCGTGCCGTCAGCCTGGTGCAGGAGGAGGAGCAGGTCGTCGGCCGAACGATCCCGTTCCGGGTGCTGTTCACGCGGACCTCGCCGGCGATCCCGACCCGCAACGAGAAGATGATCATCGATGAGCTGCGGGGGGCCGGTATCCCGGTTCTCACGACCCACCTCAACGAACGAGCCGCCTACAAGAGCATGTTCACGTACAGCCGGTCGCTCGCCGAACTGGACCCCGCCCTTGTGAACGGCCTTCCCGCGGCGCAGGACAACGCCGAGCGCCTGTCCGAAGAGATCATCGAGCTGGTCAGCAGCCTGAACGTGAGGGCAGCCGCGTGAACACCAAGCCATCCTTCGGCTTCGGCAAGCTCGCCGAGATCCATCCGAATGCGCCTGAACCGGCGACGCCAGTTACCCGGGATATCGACCGCGTCGCGGAGAAGCTCGGCTTCCCCAGCCGCGAGGTACCGACGCGCCGGAAGCGCCGCATCGCCGTGGATGAGCCGACCGACCAGCTCAACCTCCGGGCCGCCATCACGGACATCAACCAGTTCGTGGAGTGGTGCGAGACGGAGCGCATGTCCTACCGCGAGGGCTTCGGCAGGCTGGTCGCGATGATCGGGAAGGCCTCCCCATGATCGAGGCAGCCGCACTCATAGCGATCACCGCAGCCCTCAGCGCAGCAGCAGCCGGCGCGATCAGCAGACCCGGCGCGGCATGAGGGAAGGCGGGACTGTTCCCGACCTACATCTACTCGAACTCGCCACGGAGAACGCGGACCTGCGCCTTCAGCTTGCTGAGGCGCAGGACCAGCTCATTGAGATGGCAGTTGACGCCGGCGAGCTGCACGCCTTGATCGAGGGCTTGCAAGCCGAGGTTGCAGAGGCACGGGCTCAGGCAGAGCATTGGAAAGGAAGCGTGAGCGATGAGCGGCCAGCAAGCAGCCCTGCCGGCGGTAATCATATGGCTACAGGCCCTCACCGTACCCCTGCTCGGCCTTCTGGCCGCTTGGATCGCATATCAGCAATGGCGAACAGCAGATCGAAAGGTACAGCTCGACCTCTTCGACCGTAGGTTTGCTATCTACGAGGCCGCACGCGAAGCGCTCGCACCCGTGATGCGTGAAGCTGGAGCCGAGACGAGAGACTACTTTGCGTTCTCATCCGCTATCGACAAAGCGCCCTTTCTGTTTGGCAAGGAAGTACTCAATCAATTTGAGGTAACCAGGCAAGACATCAATCGGCTTGTCATGTTTACAGGCATGATGCGTGACGGACCGCCTTATGAACCGAAAGCCATCGACGGTCGGCACGATTATATGATTAAGATTGGAGAATTCTACACAATCATGCCCCCGCTCATTGAGCCCTACATGCAGCTCACCCACAAGCCAGGCGGGTGGCATCGGTTAAGGGCATGGCCTTGGCAAAAGCGCGATTAGCGACCAAATTTATACTGAATTTAGCTGTTAGAGTTATACATATTCCCGTCTCTAACGACCTGCCGAAACTCCTTGGTGCGATGAATTACGATTAGGATTGCAAGATAAGTCGCTTATGCTGACATGACCGCACAAATTCGATTAAACCGGGTAGAAGCTATAAATGCCCAACGAAGGTCAGCGCCACCATTACATTCCAGTATGCTACCTTAAGCAGTGATTAAATAGCAAAAACCAAATCTGTCAGTATAGCAAACCTTACCAAAACCGTGTCGTTCCTGACAGATTGCATCCATCGGCTACGGGATATGTGCGAGGCCTTTACGATTTCCGAGGCGTTGAAGACCAAGAGGTACGAGAAACTCTGGAACGTGAATTCATGCGTCCAGTCGATACACGAGCCGCCGACCTATTGCATGAGATGATCGCCGGCGAGCGAACGATGAACAATAGCGAAAAACGTTCGGCCTGGACAACTTTTCTACTATCACTAATGATGAGGATGCCGGAGGATATTGAATTACATAAAGAACGCTATCTATTGGATTGGTATAAGACCGATCCAAAAAGGAGGAAGCATTACAAAAAGATCTGGCAGCCGGGACTCCCCGTTCGTGTGGAGGACATGATCGCTAGATTTGATCCAAAAGAAATCGAGTGGCGGGCGATGGAGGCCTTGGTACCTCTCATGACAAATCCTAGGATCGGGGAATTCATAACAAGGATGAAGTGGGGCGTTCTAAAGCTGCCAACCTTTGCCCCGATCCTACTAACATCTGATAGGCCATTAATCATTTCCAACGGACTTCTAAATCCAGACTCGCATATAATAATGCCAGTTGGCCCAAAGCATTTGTTTTATGCGGTAAACGATACAAGGATCGCTACTTTCCTGACAGTGCGTAATCCTTCAGAGATGGTCCTCGCTATAAACCAGGCGGTCACCCGGCAGGCAGTAAAATACGTCTATACACAATGGGACGTGCACCGAGATTTTGTGCAGGAACATATGGGGACTTTACAGGTACCCTCTTTGGTTGAAAGAATGAGAGACACCGAAGCCGCGCAAAAAGGTTACAAAAGACTTCAGCGCATGAGAGCCAAAGGATTGTTGCCTTAGCAAAACTGAACAATATCGACTGAAGTCATAATCCTTCGCGAGCAGGCAGTGCATAATCCAGGGATTGTGCGCGAAACCCAAGCCCCTGAGATCGCGCTTCATTCTTCGTGCACGATCCCTGTGCACGACTGAGGCATGATCTACGGCTACGCACGCGTCTCCACGGACCACCAGAGCCTCGCAGCGCAGGTCGAGCGCCTGACGGCCGAGGGGTGCGTCAAGGTCTTCCAAGAGACTGCCAGCGGGTCGCGTGCGGACCGAGCCGCGCTCAAGCGCGCGATCGGCCGCCTCGGCACCGGGGACGTGCTGATCGCCACCCGCCTGGATCGCCTCGCTCGGTCGACCCGCGACCTCCTTAACGTCCTCGAAGAGATCACGCGACGCGGCGCAGGCTTCCGCTCACTAGCGGATGCCTGGGCCGACACGACGACGGCACACGGCCGGCTCATGGTCACGATCCTCGGAGGCTTGGCTGAGTTCGAACGCGAGCTGATCCGGGCGCGGACAGGGGAGGGGCTGAAGCGGGCACGGGAACGGGGCATCCGCTCCGGTCCCAAGCACAAGCTCACGCACCATCAGCAGCGCGAGGCCTTGGCACGGCGCGAGGCCGGCGAGAGCTGCGCCGAGATCGGCAGGAGCTTCAACGTCAGCCACAGCACGATCTCACGGCTCAAGGCGCCTCCTGAGCGAACCTAGAGGCCTGGCTGGTCGTTCATCCGCGACGGCGCTCCTCAGGCGCCCGTCTTATGGAGATCCCATGCGCGCACTTCTTGCCGGCGCAGCTCTGTTCGTCCTCGCGGCGGCCGGTGCTTCGGCACAGCCCTACGACGATCGGCGCCCTCCACCCCCGCCGGACGAGGACTTCGACAGGCCACCACCTCCACCTCACCGCTACCGGCCGCCACCGCCGGACTTCGATGACGACAGATCGCCACCTCCGCCGCGTCGTCGGGGACCACCTCCGCCGGATGATGACGACGACGATGGCCCGCCCCCGCCGCCCCGGTCTCGCGCCTACTGAAGCCCGCGAACAGGCTCACCATCCGGTAGGCCTGTTCGCTTTTTGTACCGGCTGTGTCGCAGGCGTAGCAGCCTTCGCAGAGGCCTTCGGCTACCGTGAGGCATCCTTCAGGTGCCTGCCCATGCTCAGCCTCACCCCGATCCTCACCCGCAGCGCCCTCGTGGTTGTCACCGTGGGCGGCCTCGCCGCGCTGGCGGATGGCGCGGTGCGGATGCAGCTCGAACAGGCTGTACGGGGCAATCTGAGCATCGTGGGACGTACCCCGGCGCCGGTGCGAGTTGCCCGCGTGGATGAGCGATACGTCGCGAAGGGGCTCGACCGGAACCGGCTTGGCGCGACTGTTCGGATGGTCGGTGCGGACGACGCGCAGTAGCTGCACTGGCGCGTTGGCGACTGCCGTGGCACCACAACGAGATGCCGAAGACTGTCGAACCGAAATGCGAGGCCAAGATCGACGGCGTCTGGATGCCCATGAGCCTTCTTGAGGCAAGGAGTAAATACCGTTTGGCTCCGAAGCGATGCCCGATTTGCCATGGGGCAGTGTCGATCATGGGGAGCTACACGGCTCCTGTGAAGCACAAGCTCACACATCGACGGATGCACACTGGATGCCCGCTGATCCCAAAAGCCTACTGCGGTACATCTTCACCGCACCCCAACGCTGCGACCTGACGGTGACGATGCACGTCACCCATCGTCAATCCGAGGCCTAAGCTCCGTCGCTCCGCTTGAGGTCGGAGGGCTATCGTAGGGGAGACTGGCCGATCCAGACGCGGCCGTTCCAAAGCTCGAACGCGCGGCCCTCAGCGATCCAACTCATAAGCGCAAGCGCGTCCTCATCGTTGGGGGCGTCGATGGTGACGATGCTCGATCGGTCATCATCGAGAGATAGGACGCCCCGGTAGGACGACCGCCACGCTACGCTTTTACCGGTCTCTGGGCCCTTCAGATCGTTGGCCATGCTGAGCTCTTCGCTCAGGACGAGAGCGAAGGTAATTCGGCTCGGCGCTGAGTGGTTCGCGACGGCGCCGGCGAGCCCGCACCGTACCCCCCTGGGCGGTGCTGCTCTGCCGGCGCTCGGCATCAGCCGGTCGCTAAGGGCAACCTGGCGGGACATGGTTAAGAGATCGTTGCCTTGGCTGTAGCTACACGGCCGGATCAAGACTATGGCCGGCCGGATGCCCGGCACCGCGGCACTCAAGATCGTTGCCGACGACGAGACCGGTGAGCTTGAGAGCGCAACGATCCTAGGTCAGTTCGGCGAGGCGCCGGACGAATTCGCCGAGAGCCTACAAGGCGGATAGGGCTCGATCACTAGCGCACAGATTATTGAACAAAAACGGCCGCGTGCACGTTTGATTTCTAGTATCAACGCGCCGGTATTGGCGCAGCGTGAGGAACATTTATGTCGATTAGAACATTCGCACTCGCCGCGTCGTTCACCTTGGCGCTGTCCGGCGCCGCGCTCGCACAAGCAACTGGCCCCTCGGGCACGACCGGAACTGGGATGGGGACCAGCAGCACTGGCGGTTCAACCACCGGCCAGCCGAAGGAACTCGCTACCCCGGGCGGCGCGAACGCCGGCGGTGGCACGGGCTCTACGCCGATGACGGCCCCGGGAGCGAACGGAATGAGCACAGGGACCGGTGCGCCGGGCGTTGGCTCGTCGGGCATGAGCAGCCCGTCGACAGGGGCCGCCGGAGCGCGCTGAGCGTTCGTCGCGACCGTGTTGAGCGCGTTACGCTCAACGCCTACGAATTCGGCCCCGCCGCCCGGTCACGGGATGGCGGGCGCCATCCGCCTCATTCAGCGATAATGGCGATGAGCGAGAAGGAACCGGCAAGCGCGAAGGTGCCGGCGACGAGGGACGCGATTAGCAGCATGGGAGAAACCTCAGTCGCCGAACGGCGACGCTTCCTCAACCCGTAAGGTCGTGCCTGGTTTCAGGCGTGGGACTGCGGAGGACGGCGATATACGCCCATCCTTAATCCCCGCAGTCAGTCCCGGCGGCGTAGCCGTCGCTCTCGCCGAACAGCCAATCGAGCGCTCCAGCTCCGACTTCGCCGGTTGTATCCCGCTGCTGACCGCTCAAGCGCGGTTCGGGATGCTCGGCCCGCACGTCTGCGAACCATCGGCGCGCGAGCTGAGCGAGGGCCTCATCGGTGAGGAGCGTTCTATCGTGAGGTGGCATCTGAAGGTTTCTTGGACGGCCGAACAGTTCGGCCCCGTCCCGATCTGCTCACGGGACGGGGGAGCCCCGGATCTCACCAGCTAGGCCGATACGCAACTTGGCCCGAGTGCAGGGTGCCGGCTCTTGGTTACAAGCACGTCATGACGACAGGCGCTGCGGTGTGCCACAATGGGGCGCAGAATGCCGAGTTAGGCAGCATGACGATTGTGATACTATTCGACCCATGGATTGATTTCTCGAAAAATCTGCGGGAATTAATCAGCAAAAAGCCCGGCCGCTTTGCAAGCGGCCGGGCCTCCATATTCTCAACTACTATGAAGAACCTAAATCAGTAGCCGTAACCGTAGGGTCCGTAGCCGTAACGATAGAGCGGACGACGATAGCCATAGCCGTAACCACCGTAGCCTACAGGAGCGTATCCACCGCCGTAGTAGCCGTCGTCATAGCCATAACCGTAGCCGCCATAGCCACCATAGAGGCCGCCCGCTGCAAGGCCGAGCCCCACCCCGAGACCGAGGCCACCAAGGCCATAACCGTAACCCCGGCCACCGTATCCACGACCGTAGAAGCCCCGGCCATAGCCGCCCCCGTATCCACCCCGGAACCCAGCCCCGCGGAACCCGCCGCCGAACCCGCCACGACCAAAGCCACCGCCGAAGCCAACAACGCCGCCTCGGAAGCCGCCCCCACCCCCGAAGCCACGGGCATCAGCGCCCGCCGGCATGAAAGCGGAAGGAGCAAAAAGCCGGGTCGGAGGGAGTGGAAGAAGGTTCAATAGGATAATTCC
>NZ_JAKSYR010000125.1:0-1563 GCF_022829705.1 Methylobacterium sp. E-025 | reverse complement strand
GTTCACGCCGAGCCCGGCCGCGGAACCCCGGCATCGCGACGTCGTCCCGGGCATCGCTCGGACCGCGGGCGACGCCGACGCCGATGCCCCTGGCGCGCGCGTTCGCCGGGACAGCCGAGCGCCGACGACGGCGCCCACGGGCCGCTTAGATACAAAGTAGCCCGCTATTCCATCCTGTTTTTGCCCTCAAATTTTGATCCACTACCAACATCACTTCAATGTGATCACATAGATATTTGTTATCAAATGATGATTAACTTTTGGTCCAGAGGATCGCTGGGTACCAAAACTGACGGTCGCGCGCGCGGCGCACCGCTCAGCCGCTCCCGCGCCGATCCGGTTCATGCGCCTTCATCTATCCATAAAGGCTTCGCTCGCCGCCGCCTCCGGCTTCCTCGCGCTGATTTGCATAGGTCAGGGCGCCCTTTCAGTCACGAAGCTCAGCGGCATCCGCGGTTCGGTCACCGAGGTTGCCACCAACTGGCTGCCTTCCGTATTAGCTGTTAATAATATCCGCGCAACAGCTTCAGAGGTGCGCATCAAGCAGTTGCGTATGCTGGCTATCAACAGCAACTCAGAGCAGCACATCATCAATGAGCGCGACATGGCCGAAGCATTTGCTGCACTGGCTGAGGCACGCAAGACCTATGAACCGCTGATATCGTCCAATGCGGAACAGGAGCTATATGACGCGTTCTCCTCTGCATGGGCGCGTTACGAGACCATCGGCCGGAATGCAATTGCTCTGGCCGAGGGCGGTCATAGCAGTGAGGGATTGGCACTTCTTGGTCGCCCGGAGAACATCGGTCTCTACAACGATGTCCGCCAGGCTCTGACCGCGGATGTCGCATTGAATGAGCGCGGGGCTCGCACGGACGCGAACGCGGCGATGTCCGCTGCCGATACGGCGATGACAGCCGTCTACGCTGCGATTGCCCTTGCTGTCGTTGCAGCAGCTGCGGCTGCTACGTTCAGTCTTCTGCGTGTGTCACAACCGATCCAGATGATAACCGGCACGATGGCGGCGCTGGCCGGCGGCGACGCCGAGGTCGAGGTGTTGTACCTCGCTCGCCGAGATGAGATCGGTGCGATGGCGGCAGCGGTGCAGGTGTTCAAGGACAACCTGATCCGCACCCGCAAGCTCGAAGCCGACACGGCGCAGGCGCGGCTGGCGGCCGAGGCGCAGCGCAAGGCCGGCATGCGCCAGATGGCCGACGACTTCGAGGCGGCGGTCGGCGGGATCATCGGCATGGTGGCGTCCTCGGCGACCGAGTTGCAGGCCACCGCCCAGACCCTGACCGTAACGGCGACCGAGACTGCGAGCCAGTCTACCACGGTGGCGGCCGCGGCCGAGGAGGCCGGCACCAACGTCAACACGGTGGCGGCGGCCGCCGAGGAGCTCGGCTCCTCGGTGGCCGAGATCGGCCGGCAGGTCGGCGGCTCGGCCGAGCTCGCGCATCTGGCCGTGCGCGAGGCCGACCAGACCGGCGCCCGGGTGCAGGAGCTGAGCGCGGCGGTGTCGCGGATCGGCGCCGTGGTCGGGCTGATCTCGGACATCGCCGG